>WQYK01000010.1 GCA_009781275.1 Bacteroidales bacterium
CTATACGCCACCGTCAAACCTACCGTCACAATGGAGACCATGCTCATCAGTTTGATCAGTGTGTTGAGGCTGGGGCCGGATGTATCTTTGAACGGATCGCCCACGGTGTCGCCTACCACCGTTGCTTTGTGTACGTCTGATCCTTTGCCTCCGTAATTGCCCTCTTCAACATATTTCTTGGCATTGTCCCAGGCGCCACCGGAATTGGCCATGAAAACGGCCAATACAAAACCTGTGCCTAATGCGCCTATCATCAAGCCCATTACTCCTGCCGTGCCAAAAACGATGCCGGTAAATACGGGAGCGATCAAACACATGAGCGACGGAAGTAACATCTCTTTTTGAGCTCCTTTTGTGGATATTTCAACACAACGTGCATAGTCGGGTTTCCCGTCTCCCGTAAGGATGCCTTTGATGTCGTGGAACTGGCGACGCACCTCTTCTACCATCTTTTGCGCGGCACGCCCCACGGCATTCATCGTCAAACCGCAGAACACAAATACCAACATCGAACCGATGAAAACGCCTATCAGCATTTTGGGATTCATCAGATTGATTTGGTAATAGTTCATCAAGTCCATGATGGTTGCGTCAATGGTATTCACGTTCAACACCTCGCCGTTGGGCATGAGAATAGAGATCACATTTTGGCCAACGTGTTGCAAAGCTATTTTGATCTCTTCTATATAGGCGGCCAATAGCGCCATACCTGTTAAGGCAGCCGAGCCGATGGCAAATCCTTTTCCGGTGGCTGCGGTTGTATTTCCGAGGGCATCAAGGATGTCGGTACGTCTACGAACTTCCGGTCCCAAGCCGCTCATTTCGGCGTTACCGCCTGCGTTGTCGGCAATCGGTCCGTATGCGTCGGTGGCGAGGGTAAAGCCTAACGTAGAGAGCATCCCTACTGCTGCAATGCCCACGCCGTATAGGCCGAGGCTCAAATTTTCAACCCTGAGCATATTTGTCACGTCAAAATGGGTGGCGCAAAGGAAAGAGAGCATGATGGCAGCGCCTACAATCAACACGGGGGTGGCGGTAGACATCATTCCCAACCCAAGTCCGGAGATAATCACGGTTGCAGGGCCTGTTTTGCCGCTGTTGGCAATTTTTCTGGTGGGTTTGTAGGAGTGTGACGTAAAGTATTCGGTCGACATTCCAATGGCCACTCCCGCAGCCAAACCCACAATGACCGACCACGAAATGCCAAACCAGTTCTCGATTCCCAGCGCCCACAAAATTCCAAAGGTGGAGACCGCAATCAATCCGGAGCTGACGTATGTACCCCTGTTCATTGAGCCGAGCAACTGTTTCATATTGGCTCCCTCTTTGGTGTGAACTAAGAAAATACCAATAATGGAAAGCACCACGCCCAGCGCGGCAATCAACATGGGCGCAAATACTGCATTCATCTGCTGCTTGTCTCCAAAAGTGATGAACGCCGAAGCGCCGAGCGCTGCTGTGGCTAAGATTGAAGCAACATAACTCTCAAAGAGATCGGTACCCATACCGGCAACGTCGCCTACGTTGTCGCCCACGTTGTCGGCAATGGTTGCAGGATTGCGCGGATCATCTTCCGGGATGCCCGCTTCTACTTTACCCACTAAGTCTGCCCCAACGTCTGCGGCCTTGGTGTAGATACCGCCGCCCACACGCGCAAACAACGCCTGAAGAGAGACACCCATGCCAAAAGTCAGCATGGTGACGGTGATGAAAACCAATTTTTGAGAGCCTTCTAAAGGAACAAAATGATTTAATATCAGAAACCAAAACGATATATCGAGCAGCGCCAAACCCACCACAACCAAACCCATAACCGCCCCTGCACGAAAAGCCACTTTTAAACCGCTGTCCAACGACCGACGCGCTGCATTGGCAGTACGTGCCGATGCATAAGTAGCTGCTTTCATGCCCAAAAACCCTGCAAAACCGGAGAAGAAGCCGCCGGTAAGAAACGCAAAAGGAACCCATCCGTTTTGGACGCCAAGCCCGTAAGCAAGAAACGCCAAAAATACAGCGACCACTGCAAATACAATGCCCACCACTTTATATTGTTGCTTTAGATAAGCCATGGCCCCCTTGCGGACGTGGGAAGCGATCTCTTTCATGATCTCTGTGCCTTCGCTCTCTTTCATAACCATTCTAAAGAAGTAATAGGCAAAGCCTAAGGCCAACAAAGATGCAGCCGGAACAAACCAAAATAATAAATTCATGTTAAAATTTTTGGGCGCAAATGTAATCTATTTTTAATATATATCAAGGTGGTCATAAAATTTGGAGGAGGCAGCATCCGGAATCATCCGGTTGCAACATGCCAACAAAGCAACCCCGGGACCTGTAGAGTAAAAACGGTATTGGTGAGGAGAAATGGGCTCAGAATGAGAACATGATCCTTTCTCAATCTCCTCTATAATTGCGCAAAGGTGATGAACAACCGCCGGAGCCGGGTCGACAATTGTTAAACGACCCTGACTAATTTTTTCTATGGCAGAGGTGAGAAAGGGGTAGTGCGTACAACCCAGCACCAAATGGTCAGCCCCCGCTTTGATCATGGGATCAATATAGGTATGCAGCAACTGCAGGGCCTGAGGTGAATCGGCAAGCCCCTGCTCTACCAACTCAACAAGGCCGTCCCCGGTTTGCTCAATGATACGGATATGGGCAGCAAAACGCTGGGAGGTTTCCTGATAAAGACGTCCTTTAAAGGTTCCCCTTGTGGCTAAGATGCCCACTACGCCCGTTTTTGAATGGAGCGCGGCCGGCTTTACAGCCGGCTCCATGCCCACAAAGGGCACCACAAAACTATTTCTAAGGGTGTCAATCGCAGCCGCGGTGGCTGTATTACACGCAACCACAATGATACCACAACCCTCTCTGACTAAAAAGGCGCTGATTCTCTTTGTACGCTCAATCACCTCCTCTGCGGGACGCGGGCCGTATGGACACCAAGCGTTATCCGAGACATACAAAATGGGACGGCAGGGCAAGGCTTTGACCACCTCTCTCCATACGGACATCCCACCTAATCCCGAATCGAATATGCCGATACTAATTGCCAATGGGTGTGGGCGCCACTTTTTCGGCCGGAATCTTAAGTTCGGCTTTTACTTTATCAAGTATGTGGACTGACAGACTTTCATCAATATACGGCATTCCTGCTGAGTCGAAAACATAGATGAGCCCCAACTCTTTAGCCACTTTCTTGATAGCTTCATCAGCCTTTCTTTGTACAGGCGTAAAGTGGATAACTTGCTGATCCGATATGTCTTGCTGGGCACTTTGCTGAAATTGCTGCAATCTCTGCTCAAATTCGTAGAGTTCCCGCTGTTTGGTCTCCAAAATAACTGCTGTCCACGTTGCTTGTCTTTGCTGGTATTCGTTCATTTTCATCTGGTACTCATTTTGAATACTCACGTACATATCTTCCAGATCGGTAACATACCTTTGAATCCGGGCATAAGCAGAGTCCCTGTCGGGCATTAGATTAATCAATTCCTGAACATTCACATGTCCAAATTTAAGTGTTTGCGCCTCTGCCGAAACACCAAGGCAAAGGCAAAAAAGAGCAAGGAGCGTTACATATTTCTTCATAAAAAAAATTATTAAATAATTTGCAAAAATATAAATTTAGATTCTAATTCCTAATCTTGCGAGCACCAGATTGCTCAGATCGAAGGTTGGGTTGGTGTAGATAAAGCCGGGAGCGGCGGCAATATCAAAGATCACAGCATATCCTCCCTCCTTGGCAAGCGCGTCAATGGCGCGCTGTACTTTGTCTTTTATAGGCTGCATCAACGCTTCGGTTCTTTTGGTCACCGTTCCCTCCTGTCCAAAATAGGTTTTTTGTAAATCCTTAACAGCTTGCTCCTTGTTGATAATTTCCTGTTCCCGCTGCTGGCGTTGTACGTCACTAAGACGCCCCCTTTCTGCCTGGTAATTGCGAAACAGTTGGTCCACTTTCTTTGCCTCATTTTCAATCGTCGTTTGATACTGATTGCTTAATTGCTCAATCTGCTTTTGTGCAGTTGTGTACTCGGGCATTTTTTCTAAAATATACTCCGTGTCTACATACGCAAACTTCTGCGCCTGTGCAACGGTCAGGCCTAAACCCAATACGGCCACTAAGGTAAGTACTCTTTTCATAACTATAACATTATTATTGTGAATATTAAAACTGTTGTCCTATAACAAAATGGATATTACTTCCTCCACGTTTATCTGTGCCTACGGGATCAAATCCATACCCCCAGTCAATCCCCAGCATCCCGACAATCGGAAGCAGTACCCGCACACCCACTCCGGCGGAGCGTTTAATGGAAAATGGGTTAAAGTCCCTGATATCACTCCAGCAATTTCCTCCCTCCAAAAAGGCGAGGATATAAATAGTTGACTGAGGCTCCAAAATAATGGGGAAACGTAGCTCAACCGTAAACTTGTCGTAAACGTTTCCAGAGTATGCATTATTTGCATAAGGGGTCAGGGCTTGATTTTTGTACCCTCTGAGCCCGATCACATCGGCGCCGTAAGTGTTGTAGCCCGACATACCGTCTCCTCCCACTAAAAACCCTTCGAAAGGAGAGTATCCGAGTTTACGGTTGTAATACCCCAAGTACCCCCACTGTGCCCTGGTCATCAATACCATGTCTCTCCCGAGCACCTCTTTTCCAACTACCGTAGAGAAGAAAGAGGCTTGAAAAGTCCACTTATGGTACTCAATCCACTTGTAACGGTCTTTGGGAGTCATCGAGGAGTAGTCGGTATCTTTACTCCTAAAATAGGAGTAGGGTGGCGTCAGTTGAAGGCCCAACAAAATATCTGAACCCTGGCGCGGATAGATCATCTGGTCGGTGGATGACCTTCGCAGGTTAATTTTCCAGCTTAAATTATTGGATACTCCGTCCGAAAAGATAAAATAGTATTGCCAATCTTGCAACCGATACCTCTGAGCACCCAGCTCATTGTAGAGTATAAAATAGTTGTCGGGCCACTTGAGGCGTGTTCCCAAACCGGCAGCAAAACCATAAATCTCCATAAATTGATCGTTGTTTGGTCTGGTCCAGTAAGAGAAGTTGGTTTGACGTGTATAATAGGTAGATAAACTTAATGACGTTGGTTTTTTACCAAACAACCAAGGCTCCACAAAGCTGGCTGTTAGCGCTGTATAATAAGATCCGTTGGTTTGAAAGCGCAAAGAGAGCGTTTGACCGTCTCCCAAAGGTACCGGTTTCCATGCTTGTTTTTCAAAAATTCTTCTCGTGGAGAAATTGTTAAAACTCACCCCCAATGAACCCACAAACATATTTCCTCCCCAGCCCCCTGATACCTCCAGCTGAGAGCTTGGTCTCTCTTCGAGGCTAAAACCAACGTCAACCGTATTGTCCCTTGGATTGGGTAATATTTGCAGGCCGGTTCCCACCTTTTCTTCGTTAAAAAGTCCCATTGACATGATCTCTCTTGCCGAACGCTCTATCTCTGTCTGTGAGTACGGATAACCGGGGCGAACAAAAAGCTGGCGTCTTGCAATGTGCTCGCTGGTAATGGTATTCCCATTAATCACAACGTTATTAAAGGTCCCTGGTTTTCCCTCAAAAATCCGGATCTCTACATCTATGGAGTCCCTCTCGATGTTGTGCTCCACGTGCATGATGTTGCAAAAAACGTAGCCCTGATCGCTGTAGAGAGTTCTGATATTTCCCTTGGGATCGCTCTCCAAACGTTTTTGCAAGGTTACCACATCATACACATCGCCCTTTTCGATCATCAACAAACGGTTTAATTGGTCGGTGGTAAAGACAGAGTTCCCTGTCCAGGTGATGTCTCTGAAGTAGTATCTCTTTCCTTCTTCTATGTGGATATCGATGCCTAAACGTTTGTCGTCTAAATAATAGATGGTGTCTTTGATGATGCGTGCATCAAAAAAGCCCTTTTCCTGAAACTTCTCAATCAATAATTGCTTGTCGTTTGGATACTCTTTTTCTTTGAATTTTTTGCTCGAGAAGAGGCTAAAGATGTGTTTGTCCTTGGTATTCTTCATGGCAAAACGCAATTTTTGATCGCTTACATTCTCGTTTCCAATAAAATTGATGGTCCTAATCTTTACTTTGTCTCCCCTGTCGACATTAAAAAAGACCTTTACGGCATTGGGAATGATGGTATCCGCCACCTGAGACGTGGTCACCTTTACATTCTGGAAACCCTTCTCCTGGTAGTAACGCTTAATAATGTCGGTGGATGATTTTAAGAGCGATTCGGACAGTTCCCTCCTTCTTCTTAATTTTAGACGCTCATCCAAATCGGATCGCTCGTTCTTTTTGATTCCGGTATAGTCCCACAAAGAGACGCTGGGACGCTCCGCCAGGTTGATGCTTACATACACCGAATCTTTTCTTAGCGAATCGACCCTAATGTCCACATCGGAGAAAAAACGCTGCATGTAGAGTCGTTTTATGATCGATGATAACTCATCTCCGGGGATCGTCACCTCATCTCCGACCTCCAAACCGATCATTGAGAGAATCTGTTCCTTAGAGATCAGTATCACTCCTTTTACATCGACACCGGCCAAAATGTACTTTTGGGGATTGCCGTAATCGACAACGACATTGGCTTGGGTGGTGATTTCCTGAGCATTAATGGTCACAGGGATCAGCAATCCCGACATCAGGAGAAAGTAAAACAGGGTTCGTTTGGATATGTTCATCTCTAAACTCGTCTTTGAGGGCGCAAAGATACTTTAATATTTGGTACCATCATGCCGTTATTCATTATTTTTACATTGTGTTCCCGTCTTTCCAAAGCGCCGCTCTCGTCTTGCGTACTCATCTAAAGCTTTTATAAAATCTTCGCTGCGAAAATCGGGCCAAAGTGTTTGTGTAAAATAGAGCTCGGTGTAAGCAAGTTGCCACAACATGTAGTTGCTGATGCGCTTTTCTCCCGAAGTTCTGATTAACAGGTCGGGAGGTGGAATTCCCGCTGTAGAAAGATAGCTTTCGAACAAGGCGATGTCTAAAACTTGATCGTCCGTTTTGTTGGCAAGGAGATCCCGGGTATATCGATTGATCGCCTGCAAAATGTCCCAAGTGCCGCTGTAACTTAGCGCCAAAATCACCGTCAAGCCGGTACACTCCGCCGTCTCCCGAACGGAGCATTCCAATAGCGCACACACATGAGGCGGTAAGTGGGAAAGCGCACCAATGTAACGAAGCCTCACGTTGTTTTTAACTAAGGCAGGGGTCTCTTCGACCACCGCCTGGGCCAATAACTCCATCAAGCCGTCTACCTCTGTCTTGGGTCTGTGCCAGTTTTCGGATGAAAAAGCAAACAGAGAGAGGTACTTTACGCCCTTTTCCGCAGCAGTACGGACGGTCATCCGCACCGATTCTGCGCCGGCCTTATGTCCATAAAGGCGCTCTTTCCCGTGCAGCTGCGCCCAACGGCCATTGCCGTCCATGATAATTGATACATGTGTAGGAGTCGTCATCACATTTAGGCCGTATCAATTTACGTGCCAAAATTTCGCTTATCAAACCCCCATAGCAGTTTTTCGTGCAATGCAGAGATAAAGTGCTGCCTCTGCAGAGAGATGTAGTGAAGCGTGAATGGCGCTTTTCTTATATTGATTTCCGACCCACAGGGGATAGAAATAGAGCGGTTGTCTAACGTCAATACCACATTTTCTGCCCTGCCTTGAGCATATACCGACAGTTCCTCGCTATCAGGAATAACAATGGGGCGCATGTTGAGGTTGTGTGGTGCAATGGGAGCTACAATCAACACGTTGGCACTGGGAAAAACAATCGGCCCACCCACGCTTAGCGAATAGGCGGTTGAGCCGGTAGGCGTGGCCACAATCAGTCCATCGGCCCAATAGGTGGGAAGCGCTCCTGCTTGCAGGCGCACCCCTATCGACATCATTCCGGGCCCTTTTCGCTTTATGGCACACTCATTTAATGCGTATGGGAAAAACGACTCCGGCAAAAGAGGAGAAGAGACCTCTACCACCGATCGCTCCTCAACGGAGTAATCCCCCGTAATCAGACGCTCCAAACAACTAAAATCCGGCTCCAGTCCCACTCCGGTCAAAAAACCCAAACGGCCGAATTGAATCCCCGTTACCGGAATGGGGCGATCTTTTACAAAAAGTAACGACTCCAAAAAAGTTCCGTCTCCGCCCAAGTTTAACAACAACCCACATCCGTCAGGAACTCCTGTTTGCAACGAATAAGTAGCCGCGTCAGCGATCGAACAGCGTAACTGGCCCTTTAAAAAGCGATAAAACGGTTCAAACCAAACCAACGAAACACCTCGTGATTCAAAATAGTCCAATATCTGAAACAGTTTGGGTTTAGACTGCTCCTCGATTGACCTTCCAAAGATGGCTATCTGCATGTTTAAATTTTTAACGAAGGTAGCTCTTTTTGCCGATTTATCACCTATTTTTGCGCCAAAATTAAAAATCTGCCATGACACGACTCAGCGTAAACATCAATAAATTTGCCACCTTGCGAAATGCGCGCGGAGGAAACCTCCCCAACATCATTACTGCAGCCATTGATTGCGAGCGGTTTGGCGCCCAAGGAATCACCGTCCACCCCAGACCGGACGAGCGGCACATTCGCTACAAGGACGCCCGCGACCTTAAAAAGATCGTATCTACCGAATACAATATAGAAGGTAATCCCATCGATTCATTTAAGGAGTTGGTGGCAGAGATCATGCCGCATCAGGTAACGTTGGTGCCCGACGCCCACGACGTCATCACCTCCAACGCCGGATGGGATACCCAAAAACATCTTAACTTTTTGATCGATACCGTTGGTTATTTCAAAAAAAGGGGCATCCGCTGCTCCCTCTTTATTGACCCCGTCCCCGACATGGTTCGCTACGCCGCCGACACCGGCGCCGACCGGATCGAGCTCTACACCGAAGCCTACGCACATCAATTCCTGACCAACAAGGAGCAAGCCGTGCTGCCCTACGTAAAAGCGGCAGAAACTGCCCTCAATCTCGGCTTGGGCATTAACGCCGGGCACGACCTCAACTTGGAGAACGTAGGCTATTTTGTACGAACCGTACCCGGTGTACTTGAGGTTTCTATTGGGCATGCCCTTGTGTGTGAGGCGATCTACCTTGGGTTGGAGAACACCATACAACTATATCTTCGGGAATTGGCTACCTAAAATTAAATATTTCTCTTATCTTTGTCCCAAATTTTAATCATCCATTTATAATGAAACGAACATTACTCATTGCCAATATTGTATTGGCTGTTGCCGTTGCAGCGCTGTATATTCTCTTTTTTACCGGTCATTGCAATAAAAAAGTTGCCGGATTTACCCCTGTGGAAAGTACCACCGACCTTCCGGCCGGAACCATTGTCTATGTTCAAATCGACTCTTTAGTCAACGAACTTGACCTGTTTCACGCTTTAAGAACAGAAGTAGAGGCAAAAATAAAGGTGATTGATGACGATCTGACCAGAAAAGGGCGCGCTTTTGAAAGAGATTACCTTGATTTCAATGAAAAAATTCAAAAGGGACTCCTTACGCGCTCTCAGGCAGAGACTCAGGGCGAGCAGTTAGAAAAACGTCAACGTGAGCTTCAGCAGTACAGCCAGCAAAAGCAGTTCGAACTGGAAGAGGAGCAACAAGTGATGCTCAATAATGTACTTAATGAAATCAAGGTCTTCTTGTCTGACTATAATCAGGAGCACAACTTTTCACTGATCATTACCACCAGCGTCGCAACCAATAATGTGATTGTGGGCAATCCCTCGCTCGATATTACCAAAAATGTGATCGCAGGACTTAACGCCAAATACGCTACCCAGGTCAAGAAAAAATAGCGTATTCATGGATGCCCTTACTCATACTCAATTCGTTTTTCCGCGGTTGACAAAGAAATACGAAGGGAAGGTTCGTGATGTGTACACCATTGCGGATCAATATTTGGTGATGATTGTCACCGACCGGATCTCTGCCTTTGATGTGGTACTGCCTAAGGGGATTCCTTTTAAAGGACAAGTTCTCAATCAGATTGCATCTAAATTCTTAGACATCACATCTGACATTGTGCCCAACTGGAAAATCGCTACACCCGACCCGGTGGTCACCGTAGGGCACCATTGTACGCCCTTTCCCGTGGAGATGATTGTACGCGGTTACCTCTGTGGAAGTGCATGGCGGAACTACAAGGCCGGTGCACGATCCATCTGCAACGTTTCTATTCCGGATGGCATGGTAGAGAATCAGGCTTTTGCCACACCTATTGTTACACCCACCACCAAAGCGGAGCAAGGTGAGCACGATCAGGACATCTCCCGAGAGGAGATTTTGAGCAGGGGATTGGTTTCTCAGGATGACTATGCACTTTTGGAGCAATATGCCTTGGCGCTGTTTCAAAGGGGCACAGAGACCGCTGCGGCACAGGGGCTTATTTTGGTGGATACCAAGTACGAATTTGGGAAAAAGGGCGACACTATCTATTTGATTGATGAGATCCACACCCCCGACTCGTCACGCTACTTTTACAGCGAGGGGTATCAGGAACGTCTTGAAGCCGGAAAGCCTCAGCGTCAGCTCTCTAAAGAGTTTGTACGGGAGTGGCTCATGGATCACCATTTTAAAGGTGAGCCGGGCCAAAAGGTTCCCGAAATGACGTCCGATGTTGTTCAATCGGTATCGGAGCGCTATATTGAGCTTTATGAACGCATCACCGGTACACCGTTTGCAAAGGCGATTTATGACGAGACTCTTTTGGAACGAATCGAGAACAATGTATGTAACATGCTCGCCAGACTTCTGTAAATATGAACAGGTTACTTGTCATTTTCCTTTTGTTTATTACCGGTTGCCTCGTTGCGCAAACACAGAGGGATCAGTACATAGAGCATAAGGTGCGTTGGATGGAGAACATCTATACCATCTCCAAAAAGTACAACGCTAACCCAAATGTGGTTTTGGAATACAACCGTATTTCTGCCAATGATGTGAGACGGGGAATTATTTTGAGGATACCCCTGAGTCCGGAAGAGAGGTCGGGGATTGAACCATCCGACAACCTTGTGGAGACAGACCCCGCCCACACATATGGATCAAAAGAGCGCCATCTTTACGATTGTATGGAGTACCGTCCCTCTTCTTGGACCACGCATCGGGCGTCTGTAATCTTGCCTTTTCAACTGCAAAATACGCGACCCAACAGCAACTTTTTAGAGTTTTATCAAGGGCTTCTTTTGGCTGTGCTTGATTTAAAGGAGAGGGGGATGAGTGTGGAGCTCACAGCTTATGATTCGGGAAGCTCTTCTGTTGCTTCTTTGGCCCAAAGCGGTGCGTTTGTGGGTGATGAGATTGTGATAGGGCCAGTCTATGCCGGAGATCTCTATGAGGTGCTCAACCGCACATACGGACAAAATATCAAAGTGATCTCTCCGTTGGATCCGCAGACTGAGCAAGCGGCAGAAACCAATCCCAACTTTTTTCAAATCAACACATCTCTCTACTGGCAGCAATACAATTTGGTTCAACAATTGCGGAGAAACAGCGGAATGGTGTGGCTTTTTAGGGAAGAGTCGGGCGCAGACCAGGAGCTTGTGGGGGTGATCAGGGATGTTTTGAGCAAGAATCAGATTGTATACAGGGAGTTTGTCCACAAGGTTGCCAAGGATGCCGATATTAGGGGAGAGTTGTCGCAACTGCTCACCCAACGTCAAAATAATCAGGTTGTGGTGGCCTCTACCAATGAAGCCTTTGTTTCTGATGTGCTTAGAAACCTATATTTGGTACACACCAGAAGCAACTGTCCGATTACGCTCTACGGAAATGCCCGGTGGCGTAACTTTGAAAGCGTTGATTTAGAATACTACCACACCATGAATTTGCATCTATCTGTTCCTAACTATGTTGACTATCAAGATCAGGAAGTAAGACGATTCCTTTTGCGGTACCGTTCGCTTTTTCGTGCCGAGCCTACCCCTTATGCCTATCAGGGTTATGATGTGGGAAATTACTTTTTAAGCGCCCTATATTCTAACGGGCCCCATTTTGAATGTTGTTTAGAACAGGGATTCATTCCTGCCCAGCCTCTTCAATCCCAATTTAGATTTCAAAGAGTGAGCCCCGATGGCGGGTTTGTCAATACAGGATCAAGGGTGATCAGGTATTTGCCCGATTACCGTATTGAGATATTGAACTAAATGGCTTTTGTTTTCTCTTTAAGCCACGTTGCCTCTTCCTGAGTCAACAGGGGCGCGAGTTCTTTATATGCCGTTGCATGATAGTCATTTAACCATGTCCTTGCCTCCTCTCCCAGCAGAGTTGTATCTACGCCTGCGGTATCTATGGGGCAACGTGTAATGGTCTCAAATTTGTAGAAAGTTCCCTGCAGGTTCTCCTCGTGTTGGACGCATATCATCATATTTTCTGTACGGATTCCGTAAGCGTCCAAAACGTAAATGCCCGGCTCATTGGAGAGCACCATGCCCGGGGCAAGCGGTACCGGGTTCTCCTCCATACGAATGTTCTGTGGGCCCTCGTGCACATTTAGAAAGTGTCCGATTCCATGTCCCGTGCCGTGCAGGTAGCTCCTGCCAACACTCCACACAGGGCCTCTGGCCAGGATGTCGAGAAGTGCACCGCGGGTTCCCGCAGGGAATTTTGCCATCGATAGCCCGATCATGCCTCTTAAGACTGCCGTATAGTCTCTCTTTTGCTCCGCTGTCAGAGGCCCCATGGCAAAGGTACGGGTGGTGTCTGTGGTGCCGTAAAGATAGTGCCCGCCTGAATCAATCAGCAGAAAACCTTCTGCTTTAATGGGGGTTGATCCATTGATATCCATAGCATAATGGGGCATCGCCCCGTTTTGGGCATAGCCCAGAATCGGAAAGAAACTCTCTCCGCGGTAGTCGGGATCCAGTGCTCTAAATTCAGCAATTTTAGATGCCAGCAACTGTTCTGTGAGCGTTCCAAAGGGGAGTTGCTCCTCAATATAACGCCATAACCGAATCCACGCTATGGCCTCCTTTTTCATAGCGATTCTAAAGCCATCCTGCTCCGTTTGGTTTTTTTGAGACTTGAGGTGGGCGATGCACCCTCCGCGATATGGATCCGATGTGATTGTTAATCCTTGCTCCAAAATCGTTTGGAGGTGTAACGCAATGGACCAGCGTTCCTGAGTAATGATGCGCTCCGCCTCATTGGGGTACTCCGACAGAAAAGATGCAAAGTGATCTGCAGGATGAAAAACCACGCCCTCTTTTTCCAAAACCAGGCGTGTCTCTGCCGGCAGTTGTGTACATTCTATAAAGAGGTGAATGGCCTGCGGCGTAACTGCTGCATTTGCTATCGCCAGGGGATTGTACACCACATCAGAACCGCGCATATTGAGCAGCCAGGCAACATCGTCCAATGCAACCACGGGGTAAATAAAGTCTGAATATGCCGCAAACGCTTTTCTCACAGCGTGATGTTTTTGGCTGACCGATGCGCCAGAATAGCGTTCATCTAACAGGTAGGCGGGAGCGTTTGGCAAATCGGGACGCTCCTCCCAAAGGGCGTCAAAGGGATCCCTGTCGACATAGATCGTCAACGGATGCAACGCCTCCCTCATCCGTTCAAATTCGGGCAAGGCAAAAAGCGCTCCGTCTATGCCCACTATTCCCTCTGCAGGACAATGTTCCAGGAGCCACTCCTCTATAGATTCTGTTCCGGGCATTTTAAGTTTTTTCAACTCAATCCCACGCCCTGCCATCTCCTGCTCTGCACGAACAAAGTAGCGGGAATCTGTCCACAATGCTGCTTTGTCGAGGGTGATTACCAACGTTCCGGCAGAGCCTCTAAAACCGCTTAACCACCCCCGGCAGGCGTAACGGTCCGGGATGTATTCGCTAAAATAGGGATCGTTAGAGGGGACAATAAAAGCAGACAAATTATTGTCTGCCATATAGGTGCGTAATTTTTGAATAGGTGTGTACATGGCAAGAAATGCTTTTTGTGATGCACAAAGATAGCCAATTCTTGCTTTTGACCTCTCCCTCCCTACATATCAAAAAAGTAATGGTACGTGCGAAAGGCACGGCTATATCTGACATCAACACCATACTCTTTTACGATGTCTAACATTTTGTAAAGTTGCGTTCTGCTTATGTGTAAACGTTCGGCCAATTCGTTTGGAGTTCCTGTTTGTTCAAGTCTGATAAGCTCGTGCAGCTGGCACATCCGATCCATTTTATTAATACCGTTTCCCATGTTTTTTTAAAAATTTTTGCAAAGGTTGTGACCAAACGTGTTTATTTCCAAGCAAAAGCTATTGTTTTTTTTTATAACGCTATAGGCAAAAATATATAGCGCTTTGTAACAAATTGCACAAGTGAATGTCTAATGTACGTAAAATGTATTACTTTTGTACAATATGAACAAACAAACAATAAAAACAGTATATATGACTAAAAAAACATTGATTCTCTCCATTTTTGTTCTGATCGCCGGATTCACAGCTACAGGACAAGAGGGCAACATCAAATTCACTGAGTATGATTTGCCCAATGGGCTGCATGTGATTCTGTACCAGGATCACTCTACGCCAAACGTTATTACGTCGCTCATGTACCATGTAGGCTCCAAAAATGAAGATCCGGAGCGTACAGGATTTGCTCACCTCTTTGAACACCTGATGTTTGAAGGGTCAAAACACATCAATCGTGGTGACTTTTTTAAAATTGTCTCGTCTAACGGCGGCGAGCTTAACGCTACCACCTCCTTTGACCGTACCTATTACTACGAATTTATGCCTGCCAACCAACTGGAACTGGCCCTCTGGATGGAGGCAGAACGGATGCTGCATGCAAATGTGGACACCATTGGCGTAACTACGCAAAAAGGGGTGGTGATAGAAGAACGCAAACAAGTTGTGGATAATGCCCCTTATGGGACTTGGATGGAAGAGCTAAACAAACGCCTCTTTACCGTCCACCCCTATCGCTGGCACATTATCGGCTCTCCAGAACATATCAGAAACTCAAGTTTTGAAGACGTCTACAACTTCTACAAGACCTATTATGTGCCCAATAATTGTGTTCTGGTCATTGCCGGTGACTTTGAAGAATCGACTGCTCGAGAGCTGGTGCAAAAATATTTTGGCGACATTCCGGCTGGAACCACGCCCATTGTCCGCCCCACAGTGGTTGAACCCCCGTTGGGCAGGGAAGTCCGTGATGTGGTTTACGACAAGATTCAACTTCCCGCTGTATTTATTGGGTACAGGTCGCCTGCCATGGGCACCAAAGACGCTTATGCCCTGGATCTGCTCACCTCCGTGCTCTCGAGCGGAAAGAGCGCCCGCCTCAAAACCAATCTTGATGATAAGGGCCTTGCCATGCAAACAATCGCCTTAAATATGGAGTTTGAACACCCCGGCGCACTCTACATGGTCGCGATTGCCAACGCCGGTAAAACAGCCGAGGAGATAGAAAACGCCATGAACATAGAGATGGAAAGGTTGTGCCGGGAGCTCGTATCGGAAGAGGAGTTTCAAATGGTCAAAGCGGCCAAGGAGTTCGAAGTGGCCTCGGAGTTGACTTCGCTCTTTAGCGTTGCCAATAAACTTGCCGAGGGGCAAACCTACTTTAAAGACGCCGGCAGAATCAATAACCAGTTAGAAAATTACAGCCAACTCACCCGCGAAGATCTTCTAAACGTAGCCGCTAAATATTTAGTGAAAGAGAACAGAGTGGTGCTCTACTTCTTACCCGAACCTCAAAACAATTAGAATAAATATCAGAAAAGATGATGAAAAAAATATGTAACATTATAGCTCTTTTGTTTTGTGTAATTGTTTTACACGCACAAACAGTTGATCGCAGCATACGTCCCTCGGCTGCCCCTGCAAAAGAAATCGAAATCAAAGACGCCCAAACATTTACGCTCTCTAACGGGCTTAAAGTTTTTGTGGTGGAAGACCACCGTGCGCCTATTGTTTACTACTCATTACAATTGGATATTAAACCCGCCTTAGAGGGCGACAAAGCCGGCATGCGAGACCTGTTTACGGAAGTGATCGGGACAGCGACCCAAACAAGAACCAAAGAGCAACTCAACAAAGAGATTGACATGATCGGGGCCAGAATCAATGCATCATCCCGCGGAGGCTCTGCATCGGGCTTAAAGAAGTATGAATCTAAAATGCTCGAATTACTGTCTGACATGATGCTCTATCCCGTTTTTAGCCAGGAGGAACTGAACTTAAATAAAGAGAAGGCAAGAAGCGCACTGGAGCTGATAAGCAGCGATGCCGGGGGCATTGGCTCCCGTTTGAGCAACACCCTGGTGTATGGAAGCCAATATCCGGATGGAGAGATTGAAACAGTAGAGACCATCGATAACGTAATGGTTGCTGACTTAGAACACTTTTATCACACCTACTTTGCCCCGAATGTAACCCGGCTGGTCATAGTGGGAAGCATTACCGAGGCAGAAGCCCGGGCCAATGCCCAAAAATACTTTGGTCAGTGGACAAAGAGAGAGGTTCCGGTTTCTAAATATGTTATTCCCCAGGCGCCTCCACAAACAAAAGTGGCTATGTTCCACAAAGAAGGAGCTGTACAATCGATTATCAACCTAACCTACCCCATAGACTACAAGCCTGGAGCACCCGATGCCGAGGCCATCTCTGTAGCAGCTACGACCCTTGGCGGAGGCATGACCGGCAGGTTATTCCTTAACCTTAGAGAGGTCCACAGCTATACATACGGCGCCTACTGCCGGCTGACAGAGGGTGAGCAGGTGGGACTATTTTCGCTCTCCAATGGACGCGGCAGCGGGCCATCTGTAAAGGCTGCTGCCACCGATAGTTCTCTTACTCAGGTTATTTACGAAATGAACAACATGATCAGCACCCCCATTACAGAAGAGGAGCTAAAAGGGGCTAAAGCCTTTCTTGCCGGATATTTTGGGCGTTCGCTGATGCAATCCGCCACCCTTGCCCGGTACGCTGTTTATATAGATAAATACAACCTCCCAAAAGATTACTTTAAAAACTACTTAAAACGCATTGAGGCCGTGACGGTTGCTGACGTGCAGGCTGCTGCCAAAAAGTACTTTACACCGGAGAATGCGTGGATTGTGGTGGTGGGCGATAAAGAGCATGCCGATGGATTAAAGCCATTTGCAGCCGATCAAACGGTACAGTTTTACGACTTTAACGTCAACGCAGTGGCCGCTCCCCAAACGATGACCACCGACTTGAGCGCCGAGCAGATTATTAACAACTATGTAAAGGCCATTGGCGGAGTTGAGGCCATTGAAGCCGTCAAGGACTTTAAAATAACTGCATCTATGAACGCCATGGGACAAAATCTGGAGGTGGTTCGCATGTTTAAAGCGCCCCACTACTCCTTGAACAGCATGGGCATGAGTGGCATGGTAATCCAAAAAGCGGTGTTTGACGGCGTTGCTTATAAAATATCTGGAATGGCAGGGAATCAAGAGTTTACAGAAGGCGCCGAGTTTGAAGCGGCCAAGGCCGAAACCTCTGTTTGTCCGGAGATGAATCTGCTTAAAAGCGGTTATGCCGTAACGGTGAAGGGGATCGAAAACGACGCCTATATATTGGAAGTTGACAAAGGCTCCACCAAAACCACTTACTATTTTGATGTAAATACAGGTTTACTCAGTCGCCAGACCAATGTGGTTGAGACGCCTCAAGGGGTGGTTCAGCAAGTTTCCGAATATGAAGATTACCGGTTGGTTGGCGGCATTCTTTTCCCCTATACCGTTACGCAAAAGGTGCCTTCGATGGGGGTTGAGATGAAGATGGTTGTTAAGGATATTGTGGTGAATACGGGGTTAAGTGCGGATGAGTTTAAATAGAGAAGAGGGGAATTTACAAATTCCCCTTCTCTATTTCTTTATAGTATTTTACAGTTCCTACCTTTAGTTCGACCGTAGCGTCCTCATCACACACGATGATTCCATTTGGGTGCATCTGCAGCGCCGTAATCGTCCACATTTGGTTTACACTCCCCTCTACAGCCTGGGCCAAAGCCCTCGCTTTGCTGTTTCCGTTGACTAAAATCAGCACCTCGCGGGCATCCATGATGGTGCCAACGCCCACCGTAAGGGCGGTCTTGGGCACTTTGGCGAGGTCGTTGTTAAAGAATCTGGCGTTGGCTTGCAGGGTTCCTGTGGCAAGGGTTTTGACGCGGGTGCGGGAGGTGAGCGACGACCCGGGTTCGTTAAAGGCAATGTGGCCGTCTGTGCCAACCCCGCCCAGAAAGAGGTGAATCTTTCCATAGGAACGAATCTTGGCTTCATACGCCGCACACTCTGCTTCCAAATCTTGGGCGTTTCCATTGAGGAGGTGAATATTTTGGGGCTCTATGTCTATATGATCAAAAAAATTTTGATGCATAAAGGTGTGGTAGCTTTGGGGGTGGTCGGAGGGGATCCCCACATATTCGTCCATATTGAAGGTGCACACATGCTTAAATGACACTTTTCCCTCTTTGTGCAGACGGATGAGCTCCCGGTAACATCCCAGCGGGGAGGAGCCGGTGGGCAGGCCCAGTACAAAAGGCCGCTCTCCGGTTGGGGCAAAAGCGTTGATTTTTTTTACGATGTAGGTAGCCGCCCACTCCGAAAGGCGATGATAATCGGGTTGAATGATGATGCGCATAACTATGAAATATTTAAAAGTTGTTTGGCATTGCTGACAGCAGCCTCAGTAACCTCAGAGCCGCTCAACAGACGGGCGATCTCCATAATTCGCTCTTGAGATGACAATTGTCTGAGACATGTTCTGCTCCCTCGCTCATATTGCTCTTTATAGACCGTCAGGTGCGTGGCCCCCTTGGAGGCAATTTGTGGCAAATGGGTAATGGCAACCACCTGCATATTTTTTGACATCTCCTGCAGGATCTCTCCCATTTTGTCTGCGATTCGTCCGGAGACGCCCAAGTCAATCTCGTCAAAAATAATGGTGGGAAGTCCGGTTGATTGTACCATCAACGACTTCATACAAAGCATAATTCTTGACAGTTCCCCTCCAGATGCGATCTGGGCAAGCGCTCCGGGCGCCACCTCTCTGTTGGCCGAAAAGAGAAATTCGGGACTCTCTTTTCCCAAAGTTCCGTAATCTTTCTCTTCATTTAGTTTTAACAACAGGATGGCGTGAGGGATGCCCAGATACCTAAGTCGTTCCACCGCTTTTTGTTCCATGCCGGGCAACGCTTTTTTACGGGCCTCAGAAAGATTTACTGCACACACATCCAATCGTTGTAACGCCTGCCGCACCTCTTTCTCCTGTTGAGCCAGTATCGCCTCCAACTCCTCTGTTCCTTTAAAACCGAGCGCCAGCGAATCCCTGTATCCGATCAGTTCCGCTACCGATGCACATTTGTGCTTCCGCATCAGGTTGTAGAGGGTGTCTAACCGCTGTGTGATCTCTTCTAACCGTGTTGGATTGTCCTGCACACGCTCTTCTTTGACAACAATTTCTGAGCAAATATCTTTTAACTCAATCCGCAAGACCTCTAAACGGGCAGAGCTGTCTTCCAACGATGGATATAGGCGGACTACTTTTTGAATGAGGGTTGTAGCCTCACGCAACAACGGCATGGCCGCCACCTCCTGCTCTTGCAAAAGGTGGAGCGCACCACTTAACGCCTCCCTGATCTCCTGTGCATGGGAAAGCGTTGCCAACTCCTCCTCTAACTCCTGCTGTTCACCCGCTATTAGCCGGGCAGCCGTCAGTTGCTCCCATTGAAAACGAAGGTACTCCTGCTCGCTTGTCCCCTTCTCTAAAATGGCTTTTTGCTGATTCCTAAGCAAAAGGCTTGACCGATAGTGCGCCAACGCTTCTTGATACGCCTCTCGCATCTCATCCAGTCCCGCGTATCCATCAATGAGTTGCAGTTGGAAATCTGACTGTCGAAGCAACAAGTTCTCATGCTGGGCATGAATGTCGATGATTTGACTGCCCAGTTGCCTGAGCAACGGAAGTCCCACCGGGGAGTCGTTGATAAATGCACGCGATTTCCCCGCTATGGTGATCACCCTCCTGACGATGATTTCTGTCTCAACTTCCAGCTCATTTTGGATCAACAATTTGATGATCTCAGGATGGCCCTTTACATCAAATGAAGCCTCCACGACGCAATTCCTCAAAGCGTCTTTCACCACTCCCGACTCCGCCCTTTGTCCTAAAATAAGCGATAACGCTCCCAGGAGGATTGATTTACCGGCTCCGGTTTCTCCTGTAATAATGGTTAGCCCTTTCGAAAAGTCGATCGCCAGCGTGTCTATCAACACATAGTTATCAATCGTTAATCGCGTGAGCATGTCATTACTGAGGACTTTCTATTTTCCGGTAGTAAATCTTATCTCCCTCAAACTCATTAACAGCAAGCAATGTGGGTTTGGGTTGACGCTCGTAATAACGTGAAATCTCTATTTGTTCCCTGTTTTCAAAGGTCTCTTCCAGCGTATCGGCATAGCTCGAAAACTCCTCTAATTTGGCGTTCAGTTCTTGCTTCATCTCTGCAGCAATCTGATTGGCTCGTTTGGCCATAATCATGACCGATTCATAAATATTTCCAGTAGGAGTCGATAATTTTGACAAGTCTCTGGTTATGGTATTGTTGATTTGAGATGCTTTTTTAATGTCCATAAGATTAATATGTAATGTGTAAATGGTTATCTATTCTATCTCTGATGCACTGTTTTCTGATCTTGCCGTGGCCCTTTGTGCACGTCTAAACATTCCTGCCAGTTCGGGGGTATATTTTGAATCGGGGAATTCGCTTATAAAGTTGTAATATTCATCTATGACGACTAAAAACCGCTCCCTTTGCCGATACGAAACGCTGTTTGCAGCATACTTGTAGTTTGACGCTACAATGTGGTACATGATATCCTCCCTGTACCTGTTGTCCGGATTGTCCTTTAAGATGTTTTTTAGTGCGTGGGCAGCCGCACGATAGTCTTCTATTTTATAGTAGAGCTTTGCCGATTCATAGCTTTTGCGTTCTAACCGTTCGTGCAACTCATCCATTAATTCTTTACATTTGTCTGTATATTCCGACGTTGGATAGTCGTAGAGAAATTCATTGATCACAGCGAGGGCCTTGTGGGTGGGTAATTGATCAAGCTCCCAGCGATAGGTCATGTCGTAGAGGCAGTCGATCCTTAAAAAACGAGCCTTTTGTGTAAAGGGACTACGTGGAAATACCTGTGTAAACATATCAAAAGTAGCCTCAGCCTCAACATAATCACCAAAATAATAATAGCTTAATCCTAAATAGTATTGAATGGTGTCATCCTTTGGCGTTCCCCTATAAACCATTACGATCCTGTCAAATAGTTCCCGGGAACGGTTAAACTTTTTGGCCTCAAAGTACTCCATGGCCTTGGTGTACTTTAGTTCCGAATCGGTTCCATTCAAAAGGGATTCGTACTGCCCTACGCAGCTTGCAAAAAACAAAAGGGGGATCGAAAAAATAAAACGTCTATTCATAAATTTAAACTTTACTATTTAGTGCATGCAAAAAGCGTTCCGCGTCGATAGCGGCCCTGCATCCCGAACCGGCTGCCGTAATCGCCTGACGATATATGGGGTCCTGTACGTCTCCGGCGGCAAATACGCCGGGGACCGTTGTCAGGGAGCTTTTTCCGTCGGTGATGATGTAGCCCTCCCCGTTGGTGGCGACCCAAGGAGAAAAGAGCTCGGAGTTGGGATGGTGTCCGATGGCCAAAAAGAGTCCGTGAATCGGGATCTCTTGTTTGGCGCCGTTGTTGTATTGCACACGAACGCCTGTCACGCCGCTCTCGTCGCCTAAAACTTCCTGAGTATTGCACTCCCATAACAGCTCGATGTTGCTGCTCTTTTGTACGCGCTCCTGCATCGCCAAAGAGGCCCGCAGCACATTCCTGCGCACAATCATATAAACTTTGTTACATAGTGTGCTTAGGTAAAGCGCCTCTTCGCAAGCGGTATCTCCACCGCCCACTACAGCCACATCTTTTCCCCTGTAGAAAAAGCCGTCGCAAGTGGCGCAAGCCGACACGCCCTGCCCTTTAAACCGCTCTTCTGACGGAAGGCCAAGGTAGCGGGCA
>WQYK01000011.1 GCA_009781275.1 Bacteroidales bacterium
GCACGCTTCCAAGTCGTTTCTCAACAGCGCCTCTCCTCCGGTAAAGGTGATCATGGTGCGGTTGGGGTTGACATGCGGCGTGATCTCATCAATGACGCGCATGAAGTCTTTTGCAGGCATATCCGGCGCGTTGGCCACTGCTTTACAATCGCTTCCGCAATGGAGGCACGACAGGTTGCAGCGTAGCGTGCACTCCCAAAAAAGGGTGTTTAGGGTGTGCATCTGCGCACTGTTTTTTCTAATTTTGCGAAAAAGCCTGAGCGCTATTCGTTTGCGGAGCGATGGTTTTTTGTTCATGGATTACTCATTATCTTCAACCGGAGTCAATTCAATATTTCTGGTAACGATATACTCACCCTCATACCAACTCCCCGGTTTTCCGGTAAGTGTGGCTTTGCTAAAGTCAATCTGTAGAAGTTGTGATTCATACAAACCGTTGAGTTCTCCGTCAATGTCTTCTACATAAACAGGCAGTGTGGGAACATTGTTGACTATTTGAAGCGTTCCCATAGAGAATATTTCTTTGAGCGCAAACTCGCCTTTTTCATTGGTCAGTACATGCGTTTTTGGTAGAAAAGGGGTTGGAATAACGCCGTATGCCGGTACGACCCAATATTCAGGACTGTAACCCACCCGTATCCCTTTGATCGGTTTTCCGGTGACTTTGTCGACCACTGCTCCCTTAACGGTATAATCTGCGTGTGGAACGCCGTATTCCTCTACGCCCATCTTATTGCAACCGGCAAAGCCTAACATAGTTATAATGGCCGCCAACACCCAGTTGGCTCCTTTGAAAAGTACTTTTTTTGTGTTCATGGGTATTTAAATGGATATTTGTACACTTAATAGATGCAAAAATAGCGAAAAACGCTGCATCAGGTAAATAAATATTTGATTTTTTTTAAAAGAAAGCGCTACATTTGTGGAATGTTGTTGCTTTCTCCTCAAGATTGGACTGATTATGAATTGATCGATAGCGGTAACGGCGAAAAATTAGAGCGGTTTGGCGCCTTTACTTTGGCACGACCGGAGCCTAAGGCGCTGTGGGATAAATCGATGTCGGATAAGGAGTGGAATGCCCTTGTCCATACCCGTTTTGTAACGGGCGCGGGCTTTGGAAAATCGGGCAAAGAGGACAGCGGGTCGTGGCAGATGGTCAAGAAGATGCCGGAGCAGTGGCAGATTGGTTATCAGGGGAGTGGTTTTGCTTACAGGATGCGGCTGGGGCTCACAGCGTTTAAGCACGTGGGGGTCTTTCCGGAGCAGGCGCCTAATTGGGACTATATTTATCAGGCGGTAAAACGCATAGGACAAACCGAGTCAGCGCCTAAAGTGTTAAATCTCTTTGCCTACACCGGTGGAGCTTCCTTGGCGGCACATGCCGCCGGAGCAGACGTAACCCACTTGGATGCGGTGCGGCAGGTGGTAACGTGGGCGCGGGAGAACATGGAGTTGAGCGGCATGGATGGGATCCGCTGGATTGTGGAAGACGCCCTCAAATTTGTAAAGAGGCAGGCGCGCAGAGGCGTATTATACCAAGGTATTATCTTAGACCCCCCCGCCTACGGGCATGGCCCGGAAGGGGAGCGCTGGAAGTTGGACGAGTGCCTCTTTACCTTGCTCAAAGAGTGCAGCGCCATTCTGGCGCCGCAAAACAGCTTTGTACTGCTCAACCTCTACTCCAACGGCTACTCCGCCGTGCTGGCCGACACATTGGCACGGCAGGCATTTGGCGCCGCAACGGAGACCACGTTTGGCGAACTGATGCTGGAGGATCGATTTGGTAAGCGCCTGCCGCTAAGCGTGTTCACCCGCGTAACGCCGCCCCCCGTCATTCCGAGCGCAGCGAGGAATCTCAGGCGCACCCCCGCTTAGGGTCGCCCCGCTTAGGGTCGCCCAGCTTGGCGTTGCCCAGCTTGGCGTTGCCCAGCTTGGCGTTGCCCAGCTTGGCATCACTGAGTTTCCTCGCTGCGCTCGGAATGACTGCGCTCGGAATGACGGGCGTCTCGCGATGCCTCTCTCTCCCTAATGGTGTTTCGCTTGTCGTACTCCCTCTTGCCCCTCGCCAGCGAAATGTTGAGCTTGGCAAAGCCATTTTGCGCAATAAAGAGGCGCGTGGCGATGATGGTCAATCCCTTTTCTCTCACATTACGGTGCAACTTGCGCAACTCCTTGCGATTGAGCAGCAACTTGCGGTCGCGCTTGGGGTCGTGCTGGTTAAAGCTGCCCCACCAGTAGTCGGCAATGTGGACGTGTTTTACAAACAGCTCATCGCCAACAAAGTAGCAATAAGAATCGACCAATGATGCCTTACCCGCACGGATCGACTTGATCTCCGTGCCGGTAAGCATAATGCCGGCGGTAAAAGATTCGATAAATTCGTACTCAAATCCGGCGCGTTTGTTCTTGATCTCTATGTTGGATTTTGCTTTGGGCATGGCGCAAAGGTAATGAAATATTGCCTATCTTTGTGACATCAATATGTTTCACAACTATGACTCACTTATTATCAGTCTATTGGAATGTCGATCCGGAGTTGTTCTCCATAGGATCCTTTAGGATGGGATACTACAACATCCTCTTTGTTTTGGGATTTATTACGGGCATCTACATGGTGAAGGGGTTTTTTGTGAGAGAGGGCTTGAAAACCAACATCATGGATAGTCTCCTCTTTTACATGTTTGTATCGGCTGCTTTGGGCGCCCGCTTGGGGCACTGTCTCTTTTACGAACCCTCGTACTATTTGAATAATCCCATTGAGATACTCAAAGTTTGGGAAGGCGGACTGGCGTCTCACGGCGGGACGATCGGAATTTTGATCGGGGCGTGGCTTTTTGTAAGGAAGTATGGCCGATCGCATGGATTTAACTATATATGGTTGTTGGACAGGGTGGCCATTCCCACAGCTCTGGCGGCCTGCTTTATCCGCTTGGGCAACCTAATGAATTCAGAAATTTACGGAGTGGAAACCTCTCTCCCGTGGGGATTTATCTTTGCGCAAAGAGGCGAAACCCTGCCCATGCATCCCACCCAGATTTACGAAGCGCTCTGTTATTTACTCATCTTTTTCCTTCTGTTGTGGCTCTACCGGCGCCTCCTGCCTAAGATGAAGACAGGGATGTTCTTGGGCCTATTCTTATTCTTAGTCTTTACCTTCCGTTTCTTTGTCGAATTTATCAAGATTCCGCAGGTGGATTTTGAACACGGAATGGTGCTGGACATGGGGCAGTGGCTAAGTATCCCGTTCATCCTATTTGGAGCAGGACTCTTTATATACAGCTATTTAAAAGGAGAGCCGGCGATGCACCAAAAGCCGGAACCTGCTCATCACCACCCCAAATCTAAACCTAAACCTAAACCTAAACAAAACCGTAAACCCTAACCCATCAACCCTAAACATTCATGACTCACTACCTATCCGTCTACTGGGATGTTGACCCGGTGTTTTTTACCTTAGGATCATTCAAATTGGGATATTATAACCTGTTGTTTATCACCGGATTCGCCATCGGCTTATTTATGGTAAAGGGATTTTTCAAGCGAGAAAACATCCCGCCAAAAATTGTCGAGAGCCTGACCTATACATCTTTTTTTGCGGCAGTAATCGGCGCCCGCTTAGGGCACTGCTTCTTTTATAACCCCCTACACTTTTTGACGCACCCTGTTGAGATCTTCATGATTTGGAAAGGAGGATTGGCGTCCCACGGCGGCATGATCGGATTGATGATTGGGGTGTGGATCTTTGTGAGGAAGTATGGCCCGCGGCATGGATTTAACTATATGTGGCTCGCCGACCGAGTGGCCATTCCCACGATCCTTGCAGCCGGTTGTATCAGGCTGGGCAATCTGATGAATTCAGAAATTTACGGTGTAGAGACTTCTCTCCCATGGGGATTTATCTTTGCACGCAACGGAGAGACCCTGCCCAAACACCCCACCCAGATTTACGAGGCGTTGTGTTATTTTGCGATCTTTCTCCTCCTGCTGTGGCTCTACCGGCGCTTTTTGCCCAAGTTAAAGACAGGAGTACTTTTGGGATTGACTTTTGTCTTCTGCTTCACAGCCCGCTTTGTCATTGAGTTTATCAAGAATCCGCAGGTGGAGTTTGAGGAGGGAATGAAGTTAGACATGGGGCAATGGCTAAGTATTCCCTTCATTTTGTTTGGAATCGGACTCACCATTTGGGCCTTGAAGAGAGGAGCGCCTGCCATGTTACCCCAAAAAACAAAAATTCAAGCGGCTGTCCACAAGGAGAATAACCGACCTGGAAAGAAAAAGCGGGGATAGTGAAAGAGGAGCGGCTCTTGGTTGTTTTGGGCCCCACGGCGTCGGGCAAGACACGTATGGCGGTGCGTTTGGCGGCGCAAACAGACGGAGAAATCATCTCTGCCGACTCGCGGCAGGTCTACAGAGGAATGGACATTGGAACCGGTAAGGATTTAGCTGATTACGAATTTGAAGGCCAAAAAATCCCCCATCATTTGATCGACATTGTTGCGGCCGGAGAGCGGTACAACGTGTATCGGTACCTCCACGATTTTTTTGAAGCATACGGAGCCATCAAGGCACGAGGCAAAACGCCCATCCTTTGCGGAGGTTCCGGCATGTACATTGAAGCGGTTTGCAGGGGTTTTGATATGCCCCAAGTGCCGGAAAACAGCGCATTGCGCAAAAAATACGAGGCGCTGTCCCAACCCGACCTGATTGCCATCCTTCAATCCTACGGCCCCTTGCACAACACCACCGACACCCAAAACCGCAAACGCCTGATCCGCGCAATAGAGATAGCCCAATATCGTAAGGGCGGTGCGCCCCCCGCCCCCACGGCGCACGGGGGCGGGGCGCATGGTTGGGGCGGTGCGCGCACCGCCCCAACGGTTATCATTGGAATTGATTTGCCTGTGGAACAACGGCGCGCCCGAATCGACCGCAGGTTGGAGGATCGCCTGCAAAACGGCATGGTGGAGGAGGCGCAGCGGTTGATAAAAGAGGGGCTAACCGTAGAGGATATGATTTATTATGGATTAGAATATAAATATTTAGCCTTGTACCTTACCGGCGTCCTCTCCTATGAAGAGATGAAACGGCAGTTGCAGATTGCGATCCATCAGTTTGCCAAGCGGCAAATGACCTGGTTCAGGGGTATGGAGCGGCGTGGGCTAAAGATACACTGGGTGGATGCCTTGCATGATGATGGGGAAATTTTGGATGAATTAGAAAAAATCGTACCTTTGTAACGGAAGATAAAAAAGATATGCAGTCAACGACTTTAAACCCTACTCAGTTACACTTACTACGTGTTTTTTCTTACAGTAAAGATGAGGAGAGTCTACATGAATTAAAAGATGTGTTGTTCAATTACTATTGCCAGAAAGTGGATGAGGAGGGAAAACGTATTTGGGAAGAGAAGGGGATGAGCGATAATGTAATGCAAGAGCTTTTAAATACGCATGTTAGAACTCCTTACAAATAAGATGAGAGTTGTACTAGACACTAATTGTTTGCTCGTCTCTGTTCAGGAGTACTCCGGTTTCTACTGGCTGTGGCAGGCATTCCGGAATAAAAAGTTTGTTTTGTGTTACTCAGACGAAATTCTTGATGAGTACCAAGAAATTATAGAGCGTTACTATTCACACGCATTAGGAAAGTATGTAATTGATGCTATTCTTAATGCGCCTCATGCTGAGCCAATCAAAGTGTACTACAGATGGCAATTGATCGCTGCCGATCCTGATGATAATAAATTTGTTGATTGCGCCGTTAGTGCGAATGTGAATTATCTTGTAACAAATGACAAACATTTTAAAGCACTTGAGTATATTGATTTCCCAAAAGTAAATATATTGACTATTGATGAATTCAAAGGCAAAATATAGGGTTTTTTTGTTTTAAACGGTCATAGTATATACAATGAGACACAAACTTTTTTTATGTCTGCTTCTCTTATGGCCTGCTGCATTGTCGGCGCAGAGAAGTTCAGAGTTGGTTTATCACGACGCCAAAGCGTTTAGGATTATGGGGCGCAGCGTAGTAGAGCCCGCCATGGAGCATACCGACAGCATGGCCTATTCGCGCCTTCCCTGGAGCCCAAAGGCGACTTTCCGCGACGAATTGTGGTACTTGGGGCGCAACTCGGCGGGAATTGCGGTGCGCTTTAGGAGCGACAGCAAAGCGATTGGGGTCAAATGGACTGTGTTAAACAACTTTGCCATGAACCACATGGCAGCAACAGGCGTGCGGGGTGTGGATCTCTATGTATTGCAAGGGAGTGAGTGGCGTTATGCAGGTTCGGGCATTCCGGGGTCGGGCAAAGAGAACGAGCGGATTTTGATTTCGGGGATGGACGGAGAGGAAAAGGAGTTTATGCTCAACCTTCCTTTGTACGACGGCGTGGTGAAGTTAGAGGTAGGAATCGACCCTGCCGCGCACATCAGCGCTCCGCTAAGTCCGTTACCCTTAGCAGAAAAGCCGATTGTGTGCTACGGCACCAGCATTACCCAGGGCGGATGCGCCACCCGTCCGGGCATGGCTTATCCCGCCATCATGGGGCGCCACCTGCAACGCGAAGTGATCAACTTGGGGTTTAGCGGAAACGGCCGAATGGATCGATCAATCGGCAATGTGATGACCCAAATAGACGCCGGAGCCTATTTGATTGATTGTTTGGGCAACTGTACGCAGGAGATGATCGAGGAGTTGGGGTATGACTTTATCCTCTCTCTGCTTCTGGCGCGTCCCGACGTTCCCCTCTACATGGTGGCGTTTACGCTGACGCCCGCCATGTCTTTTAGCGCCGAAGCCCACAAAACGATCACCAAAAAGAACCAAACATGGCGCGACATATATGAAGATCTGATTGATCAGGGGTATCAAAATCTTTTTTTTGTAGCTGCTGACGAACTTACCGGTTTTGATTCCGAAGCTACCGTAGACGGAGTGCACCTCACCGACTTGGGTTTTTTGCGGATGGCAGGTGTGTTGGTTTATGTTTTAACCTCTAAGTGATAATAAATTTGTTTATTAAGAAAAATAAAATATCTTTGCAATTTAGAAAACGCACAATCTTAACTATAAATATATACCTAAAAACTAATTTTAACTTTTTCAAAATGAAAAAAATCGGAACTATTTTAACGTTTCTGATTTGTATGGGTGTCTCCTCACTTTGGGGGCAAAACATACAGATCAGAGGAATCGTTACGGATGCGACAGATGGATCGTCGCTTCCCGGCGTTGTGATTACCGTAAAAGGAACCAATACGGTATCAACCACGCTCAATGATGGAACTTATTCTTTGACGGCGCCGTCAAATGCGACGCTGGTATTCTCCTTTATTGGAATGACTGTTCAAGAGGTACCCGTAGGGAACCGCACTGTGATCAATGTGGAGATGTCGAGTGACATCACCCTTGCAGAGGTGGTGGTGACGGCGATGGGTATGACACGCGAGAGAAAATCGCTTGGATATGCGGTGCAGGAGATTAAATCTGAAGACCTCACACGCGCCAGCGCAACTGGTATTGCAACTGCCATGCAGGGCAAACTCTCCGGTGTGGATGTAAGACCATCCAGCGGTATGCCCGGCGCTTCTGCTCAGGTGGTAATCCGTGGTGCGCGCTCTTTTACGGGCAATAACACTCCTTTGTACGTTGTGGACGGAATGCCTATTGCATCAACACCCACATGGGGTGCAGGCGCCGGTACACAGGGAACCGACTACACAACCAGGGCGATGGATATTGACCCCAACGATATTGAGACTTTTACAGTTTTAAAAGGTCAGGCTGCTTCGGCGCTTTACGGGCTTCGTGCTTCTAACGGCGCTATTATAATCACCACCAAAAGCGGGAAAAACGCCAAGGGCAAACCGGTAATAACGGTTTCATCTTCTGTTACTTTTGATCAAGTTGCTAGAAAACCTGACTACCAAACAACATATGCACAAGGCGGATGGGATGTCGCACAGGGCCGGTATGCATACCAATGGCAAGGCGCATCTGCATGGGGACCCAAAATTACGGAACTGCCCAATGAACCCACTTTAATTCCGGCAGGCTCAGAATTTAGCGGCCCCATTGGAGGAAACCTCAACGGTCGTCCCGGAAAATATTATGTGCATCAACGTTGGCAGGCAGGACTTGATCCATGGGTTGAACCTGCGATCTACGACAACTTTGGAGACTACTTCCAAATTGGAGCAACGTTTAACAATGCGATCAATGTGAGCCAGGCCACTGACAGAACAAGCTACTCGTTTGGTATTGCAGCAGCCAACCAGGAGGGGATTGTTCCTTCGTCTGCAATGAATCGTTATACAGCAAGAGGTTTGGTAGAGACTCAATTGTCAAAAGCGTGGAAAACGGGCTTTTCTGCCAATCTCTCTCATACGTACGTGTCTATGATTACATCAGCCAACGATGGAATGTTGTGGGCGCTTTACGCAGCTCCTGCCAACTACGATTTAAAAGGCATTCCGGCAGCAACTGATGCAAATCCTTACTCACAAATATTGTTTAGATCCGCCACTTTTAACAATCCCTACTGGGCGCAGGAACACAATACAAATGACGAAAACACCACCCGAGTTTTTGGTAACGCATTTTTACAGTTTTCGCCGGAGATCAGCTTTGACGGAAGCAAAACCTTGTCATTCCGTTATCAGTTGGGTATTGACACCTATACTTCTCAAAGACAGAATATCGAGGAATTTGGAAGCCGTACCGGAACAGGTGTGGTTGAGCATCGCAGCTATCAAATACGTAACCTTAACTCTTTGCTTACCGCCAACTTTAATATGAATTTTGCCAATGACTTCGATTTTGGGTTGATGCTTGGAAATGAAATCGTTCATGACAAAGATAACTTTTATTTCTTACAAGGAACCGTGCTCAATTATGGCGGGTTTCCTCATTTTTCCAACACCAATGTAAGGAACGGTTCGGAATCAAAAACTCAAAACAGAACAGTCGGTTTTTTTGCCAATGCCTCTCTGTCCTACAAGAGCATGCTCTTCTTAAATGTGACCGGACGTAACGATGTTGTTTCGAGCATGCCGCGCAACAACCGTTCGTTTTTCTATCCGTCTGCCTCGTTAGGTTTTGTATTTACCGAGCTGAATGCTTTACGCGGCAACTCATTCCTCTCCTTTGGTAAGTTAAGGGGCTCTATTGCCGAAGTGGGTATGGCAGGTACATATCAAGAAAACTCCTATGTTGCCCCCGGATATGCTGGAGGATTTTGGTCAACAGCGCCTAATCAATACCCCATAGCCGGCGTGAACTCGTATATTCTTGGTAACACCATGTATGACCCCAATCTCAAACCGCAGAATACAAGGTCTTATGAGATTGGTGTAGATTTGAGGTTCTTGCAAAATAGAATCGGTGTTGAGTACACCTATTCATATCAAGATACTAAGGACCAAATCTTTGGTGTACCATTGGCAGGATCAACCGGCAAAGGGACCATGATGATGAATGGAGGAAGAATGACGGCCAAGACCCATGAAGCGTCTCTCTTATTGGTTCCGGTGCAAAGAAGGGATCTGAGGGTGGCGACGCAATTTAACTTTACCAAAATAGACAATTTTGTGCTTGAGTTGGCTCCTGGCGTTGAAAACATCAGCCTCGGAGGGTTTGTTACGCCACAGGTCAGGGCTTATGCCGGTTACAAATACCCCGTTCTCTTTGGTGAAATATACCTGAGAGACAGCCAGGGAAGGGTGCTGGTGGAAGACAACGAATTCTTGCCTAACGGCACCAGGAATCCAAACTATGGATTCCCCATGTCGGGTGCAATGGACGGTCTGGGAGAAGCTTCACCCAACTTTAACCTTGGAAACGTTACTACGATTAGCTATAAATTCCTTACCCTCCAAGGCGTCTTTGAGTGGAAGCAGGGAGGTTATATGTACTCCGGTACCAATGGATTGATGCGTTCATCCAATGGTCTGGATAAAACCACTTTAAGTAGAGAAGGTACCTTTATGTGGGACGGATATAAGAGCAACGGACAAAAGAATGACATTGTTCGCGGCGGCCCCGGCGACGAAAGAGCGCACGTGGATCTTGCCGGCAGGTTAGGCGGTATTCCGGAGTTTTTCATCTTTGAATCATCATTTGTGAAACTAAGGGAAGTGTCATTGTCAGCTAAATTACCTAAGATTTACAAGACTTTTGATGTTACTGCTTCTGTTTTTGCCCGTAATATCTTGCTGTGGACAACTTATCCCAACTTAGATCCGGAATCTTCCCAGGGTAATAATAACATGGGAGGAACGTTTGAAAGGTTCTCCGTTCCCAATACCAAGAGTTTAGGGGTTAGTTTAAACATCGTATTTTAATTATTAATAACGAAAAGAAATGAAAAAAATAGTAAATATTTTATTGATTGCAGTGGTCTCGTCTATGTCGCTTGCTTGCAGCGAGGACATCATGGATGAAATCAACAAGGACGTGAACAGTGCGCTTAAGATGCAGACACGGTTCACCATAACCAATTTAATGCTTTCCACTCCGTTTAGAGCGGCCTCCGATTATGCGTTTTACGCTTCGGTGTACATTGAGCATGCTGTGGGCACTTGGAACCAAACCTATCAAGCAGAACAACGGATAAATGAACCCGCTTCGGCTTCGACTTACAACAATTCGTGGAACTCACAGTACAGAGACATGCATGATTTGCTGGTTGTGATTGAGAAGTGTTCACAAGGCGGTGATGAAGAAGGCAATTACCACACACTGGGTATTGCGCAGATTTTGTTGGCATACAACTTGGCACAACTCACTGATCTAATGGGTGATGTTCCTTGGTCAGAAGCTTGTCAACCTGGCGAGATATTCTCACCAAAAATAGATAAGCAGCAAGATATCTATAACGATATCATGAAGTTATTAGATGATGGTATAGCCAACTTAGGCAGGACTACAACTTTTCTAAATTTGGGTACTCAGGACCTTCTCTACGGCGGAAACGCTTCCAGATGGATCAAGGCCGGTTATGGTCTTAAGGCCCGTTCCCTCATGAGACTATCTCTCAAAAGTCCCAAATATGCAGACGTACTTGCGGCTATAAACCTCTCTTTTGCCAATGCAACTGAGGAGATGAGGTTTAACTACAACGGCTCTACAACACGCAATCCGTTTGCCAGGTTCTATACTGACCGTCAGGGTCACTTGAGCGGCAGTAGAAGCATGCGTGAAAAACTGTTGGTTCGTAACGATCCCCGTAAAGATGTATTTTGGGTCTATCCTGCAGGCGGTGGTTTAGATGTCTTAGCAAATTTCCCAGAAAACGGAAACTCTGCCCAGGATCAGGTTTCGTATGCCAGATCAGCGCTGTCGTCCTCTACCTATGCTGTATCAGGCGTTCGAAATTCAGCTCCAACCTTTATGATGAGTTACCATGAGTTGCTCTTCCTAAAAGCAGAAGCTCATGTGAGGTTAAATCAAATAGCCGAAGCAGAAGCCGCTTTGAAACAAGCTGTAATTGCTGCATTTGCTCAGATAAATAACATCACCGGCGGTCTTACTCCTGCAATGGCTGAGAACTATTTTGAAAATGAAGTAAAACCTCTATTTGACGCCAATCCGCTGAGCGAAGTGATGACTCAAAAGTATTTATCATTCTTTGAATGTGAGGCTATCGAAGCGTATAATGACTATCGCCGCTGTAAAGCAATGGGCGATGCATGGACCAATGGCTTCTTAAAGAATCCGCTTCAGTTCCCCTTGCGATTTACTTACGGCCAAAGCGACGTGAACACCAACTCAAACGTTAACGAGGCTTTTGGAAACGGCCAGTATGTTTATAACGAGAATGTTTGGTGGGCAGGTGGTAACAGATAGGACTTACTAGAACACCATATTAATTTAGGGGCTGCTCGATTGGGTGGCCCTTATTTATTGGGGCAAATCTGTTTTTTGTTCATTGATAATAATTCGTTACCTTTGTACAAACAATTATTTAGTGCGATGGAAAAGAAGGGAATCATACGTTTTGACTGGGCAATCAAGCGGTTGCTTCGTAATAAGGCCAACCATGCTGTGCTGGAGGGCTTTTTGTCTGTATTGCTAAAGCAGGAGCTAAAAATCATCACTATTTGCGAGAGCGAGTCTAACAAGAGTGATGCTGTGGGTAAGTTTAACCGGGTGGACATTTTTGTGGAAGATAGTCGGGGGGAGTTGATCATTATTGAGCTGCAAAACAACTATGAGGTGGACTACTACTACCGGATGCTCTTTGGGGTTTCCAAGGCAATCACGGAGTATATGAAGGAGGGCGATCCCTACAGGATGGTGCGCAAGGTCTATCACATTAACATCATCTATTTTAAACTTGGCGAGGGCAATGATTATGTGTATCATGGATTTACTGAGTTTCGCGGCATCCACAGCAATCAAGTTTTGGAGTTGACGCGTGAGCAAAAGAAGTTCTTTGTTCAAGAGAAGGTTGCGGATTTGTTTCCGGAATATTATGTGCTCTGTGTCAAGAATTTTGATATAGCGGCCAAAGACAGTTTGGACGAGTGGATCTACTACCTTAAAAACTCGGAGATTCCGGACAATTTTACGGCGGCGGGACTAAAAGAGGCTCGGGAACAGCTTAGGTATGATCATTTGACAGAAAAAGAGAAAAGAGAGTACCGTGCGCACATCAATCAGCAGGTTTACGAACAGTCCTCGTTGGATAGCGCCTATTATAGCGGGCGATTTGAGGGAGAGGCAGATGGGATGGAGATGGGGCTTTTTGAGGGAGAGGCGATTGGCTTGAAGAAGGGAAAAACAACAATTACGCTCAACTTGTTTAAGAGAGGCATGTCCGTTGAAGATATTGGCGATGTTACAGGTCTGTCTAAAGGGCAAGTTGATGAATTGATCAAAAAGCACGTCTGAAAAGGGGGGATGAATATTTTATTGCCGATCCTTTTTTCAGGTTGTTTGTAGGGCAAAATGGAGTTTCCTTATTTTCTGACTTCAGAAATATGCTCTGTTAAAAATCTGGGAATCAATTCCATGATTTAATTCTGGACAAATTGGGTAGTTGAGTATAAAATTTGGACAAAGATAGCTATTTTTCTTTTGCAACCACCGTAACAGATATGGCGGTAACTAAACTGTTTTTTGTATTTTTTTAAAAATTGAATGAATGTATATAAAAAAAATACTACCTTTGTAAGGCACTCCGTTCATTGTCATGCTTAACAACTTTTTTAAAAATTCATCATCATCTTACATAATAACTTATAACCAAAAACCAATTTTTTTATGAAGAAAATTATTCTATTTTTCACCTGCCTGATGTTTGCCGGCGGCGCCTTGCTGGCGCAGACCATACAAGTATCCGGCGTGGTAACCGACGCGTCCGACAGGTCACCCCTGCCCGGCGCAACGGTTGTTGTAAAGGGTACTAATACCATCGCCTTATCGGGGAACGACGGAAGATTTGTGATCTCCGCCCCCAGCAACGGCGCGTTGTTGGTCTCTTTTATAGGCATGACTACTGCCGAGATCAACATCAACGGCCGTAGTGTGATTAACGTAGCTTTAGAGAGCGACTCACAACTCCTGCAAGACGTTGTGGTGGTTGCGTACGGTGTGCAGCGGAAAGAGGCGGTGACCGGCGCTGTGGCCACCGTTAAGGCAGAAACTTTGGAGAGACGGCCTGTCTCTGTTGCCACTGCAGCGCTCGAAGGTATGGCGCTTGGAGTGCAGGTTAACAACTCCTACGGAGAGCCCGGAGCCTCTACTTCGATCCGTATTCGTGGTTTTAACTCCATCAACGGGTCAAACGAGCCGTTTTATGTGGTGAACGGCGTACCCATGGGAGGAAATGTTTCTGACATCCACTCTTCTGACATTGAGTCGATCACGATTCTCAAGGACGCTTCATCCGCTGCTTTGTACGGTAACAAGGCGTCCAACGGTGTGGTAATGATCACCACCAAAAGCGGACGTATGGGCGAGGACAACCTGACGGTACAGGCAAATGTCAATTTTGGGGTCTATCAGCGTGGAATGAAAGACTATGAGCGCCTCAACGCAGAGCAGTATATGGAGACTTACTGGTTGGGCAGGCGCAATGCCTTGTATACCGACAATCCGACAAAATATGCTACCTGGTCGGACGCCAACGCTGACGTGCTTCCTTATGTTAAGGACGGTTTGGTCTACAATATTTTTAACAAGGATTGGAGTCAACTGTATGACGCAAACGGAAAACTTACAGGACAAATGTTACCCGGGTATGCAGACGATTTGGATTGGTGGAAACCGCTCACGCGTACGGGCGTCAGAAACGACTATAACCTGAGCTTACGCGGAGGTAGCAGGAGAGCATCGTATTATATGTCAATTGGCTATTTAGATGAGCAAGGTTACACCAAACAATCCGGTATGGAGCGTTTTACAACAAATGCAAGAATGGATGTGACCCCGACCAAATGGTTTAAAGCCGGCCTTTCGTTAAACGGATCCAACCAAACAACAGACTTTATGTCGGGCGGCGGCGGTACGAGCTTTATCAACCCATTCTATTTTGCACGTAACGTTGCGCCTATCTATCCTGTCCACCTGCACGATCCCAGAACCGGAGAGTATATCCTGGACGGAGAGGGCAAAAAGATCTATGACGACGGAGTGGTGGGTGAATTGACCCGCCCCCAAAACAACTCCCGTCACATTGTGTGGGAAACAGAGCTTAATAAAGATCGTTCCTATCGCAATACACTAAACACAACTGCTTATATTGAGATCAACTTTTTAAAAGATTTTGTCTTTACGGTAAAAGGAAACGTCAATAACAGGTTTAATCAAAACAAAACTTATAACTCGGCTTTGGTGGGAGACGGTAAGGGCAGTAATGGTCGTACGTCTGAGACCAATCAAAGATACAGGGAGTATACTTTCCAGCAACTGTTAACATGGAAGCGTACCTTTAACGGCGTCCATAGTGTGGATGCTTTGGTGGGGCATGAGAACTTTTCGTACCTAAATCAATATTCGTATGTTTACAAGACCGATGAAAAGTTTGCCAACCTAATGGAGATAAGCAACTTTAACATTATGACCCAGATGAATGGTTACAGAACCACAAACAGAACAGAAGGGTTTTTATCAAGATTAAGTTATAACTACGACAACAAGTATTTTATAGAGGGTATGTTCCGCCGCGACGGCAGCTCACGCTTTCACGCAGATAACCGTTGGGGTAACTTCTGGTCGGTTGGAGGTAGCTGGATTTTGACGCGTGAGGCGTTTATGGCCAACGTCCCCTGGGTAGATTACCTTAAGTTCCGTACGGCTTACGGACATGCCGGTAAGGACGACAGCGCCGGAAATTATGCATGGATGGCGTTGTATTTTGGAGGATCAAATGGAGGTAATGGAGCTTTGTATAAATCACAAAATGAGGCCAAAGACCTCAATTGGGAAAAATCGGGGTCGTTTAGTATCGCTTTAGAATCCAACTTGTTTAAACGCGCCAACTTTACTGTTGAATATTATGATAAAAGATCGATTGACCTGATACATAGCGTAACCATGCCCTCCTCTTACGGAGCGGTTGTGAACGGTAGCGCCGGTGGCGCTGCGACCTCAGTTACCGGAAATCGCCCCACGATTGCTAAGAATTTTGGATCGATGTCCAACAAAGGTCTTGAAATCGGACTATTTGTAGATGTGGTGCAAACCAAAGACTTTACATGGAATTTGGGCACAAACTTTAATCTGATGAGGAATAAGATTGTTTCCTTACCCGACGAATACAAGGGTGATGGTTATATCTCAGGATCATTCAGATATTTAGAAGGATACAGCAGGTATGAATATTGGCTGTTCCAATATGCCGGACTTGACAGAAGCGATGGCCGCGCTTTGTATCGGTTGGATGATAAGCTCTTCTACATTCCTGTTGATGGTTACACAGGTTCGGGCGCCAGACAAGAGGATGAAACAAGAACTGCCATGACAGCAGCTAATTACAAAATAATTGACGGGGAAGCATACGTGTATCAAACTACTTTTGCCAAGAGAGACTGGTCCGGATCGTCACTGCCAAAAGTGTATGGATCGTTTTCAACATCTTTCACATACAAGGGATTGTTGTTGTCAGGACTCTTTACTTACGAGCTTGGTGGAAAAACGTATGATAGCTCTTACCTCTCCTTGATGGGAATGACCGCCACTCCATCGGCCGCCCATGTGGATTTGTTAAAAGCGTGGTCGCCCGAGAAGGCAGGCGTTGGTATAGATCCTAACGGAATACCGATGGTGAATGTTTCTCAAAGCAGTTGGAACAATGCAGGTAACTCGACCAGAAATTTGATTAGTGGGAACTACATTACCATCAGAAACGTTACTTTGAGTTACATCGTGCCCAGAAAACAGGTTGAAAAAATCGGTCTCAAAGACCTTCTCATCTCTGTTACAGGCGAAAATCTTGCCATATTCACACTAAGGCAAGGGACGGACCCCCAACAAGCATGGAATGGCGTGAGTGAGAATGTGTTCCAGCCGGCTCGTGTAATTTCAATGGGTTTAAATGTTAAATTTTAAAAAAAATACAGATATGAAAAGTATAAAATTTGTAGGCTTTTTCACCTTACTTTCGCTTTGTTTTGCTGCGTGTGAAAAAGATTATTTAGATACAATGCCTACCGCTCAGGTTTCAACAGCAACCGTTTTTGAAACGACCGAGAATGCAAAAATGGCCGTTAACGGGATTGCACGACTCATGGTCATGCAGCAATTGTCCACCCAGACACAATGTGGAGAGGGTACCATTAAATACCTCCATGGAGAGTATTTTGGAGAGAACTTTTCTCGTCCTGCCTTGGCTTCGGGTTGGTATACCGTGATGAACGCCACCACGCACGAGAGCTCTACATCCCTCTATGCGTACTATCCCTGGTACTACTATTACATGCTGATGGGTAATGCCAACACCATTATCGATAATATTGACAATGCCAGAGGACCCGACACGGAGAAACAGTTCATTAAGGCACAGGCATTGACCTACCGCGCCTACTGTTACACCATGCTGGTTCAATTCTATTGTTATCGTTGGGCAGACAGCAACAACGGTACCTCTGTGACCAATCTTATGGACGGTCTGGTATTGCGTACAGAAGAGAATATCAGTGAAACCGATATCCCATTGAGCGCATCAGGTGAAATCTACAGACAGATCTATTCTGACCTGGACCAAGCCATTGACCTGTTCCAAAAGAGTGGTTTAACACGTGGCAAGATTTGGGAACCCAACATCAACGTGGCTTATGCAACCTACGCCCGCGCTGCCATTACCAGGCAGGATTACACCAAGGCTGCAGAGATGGCGCCCAGAGCGCGTCAGGGGTTTGCTTTGATGACCAATACCGAATACTTTGCCGGTTTTGCCGCACCCAACAGCGAATGGATATGGGGTAGCTATGGTGGTGAAGATCAAACACTTTACTTCTATGGTTTCCACTCGTACATGGCTTTTGATGCAGAAACATCCATCATCAGAACCTATCCCGTTTGCATCAGCAAAACGCTTTACGAGAGAATCCCCGACACGGATATCAGAAGAAATTTGTTTTTAGATCCGGGTACTACTGCTTACAATACCGTAGGAACAATTCCAACCACAGATCCTTTGGCCATTGCCACACGTGCAGCCCATCCACCTATGACTTCGGCATTTGTGATAGCCGCCTATATGGCCTTTAAATTTTCGATTAAAGGCTCCATCGGCGTGGGATATATCAACCACTTCCGCTCTTCGGAAATGATCCTGATCGAAGCAGAAGCCAACTATTACAACAACAATTTTACCGCAGCGCAAAATCTGCTCAATACACTCACCCGCGATAGCGGACGCGACCCTGCATACACTTGCACCGCAACCGGAGCAGATCTGTTGAGAGAGATTAAGTTTTACCGTGCGGTAGAGCTATGGGGCGAAGGCTTTGACTGGTTTGACAAGAAGAGGTACAATGAGCCCATTGTAAGACTTGGCTTTAACAATGGAGGCAACTTTGGCGCTCCCACAGACGTAACCCGTCCCGTTGATTATGGAAACAGGTGGACAAATGTGACTCCGCTTATTGAGCGCGAGCAAAATAAAGCGATTGGAGATCCTAACTGGAAGCCTTAGGTGATAATCTAGAAAATAAAATGAACCCCAAAAATTGGATGCAATTTTTGGGGTTTGTTTTTGTTTGGACAACGTTATTTACCAATAGTTTAAAAATAATTTTGACGATTTCATTTAGGCTTGGGAATGCCTAATTGCTTGCAAATGCCAAATGTAAGGTACTCGTCAATATTTGGGTGTCGGGGTACAGAAGTTTTTTTCCCATTTTGTGGGTTACGAAACATTGAGTGATTACTCCCTTCTCTGTACAGCACACAATTCTTTTCGTTAAGATGCTTGATGAACAAATTCCTTTTCACGACCAAGTATTAATTTTTGTACAAAAGCATTTTCATCGGCATATTGTTGGCGGAACTCATCTCGCCTGCACTCCAAAGCTAATTCAATAGCATCCTGCATCATAAACATGAGTTCGTCCATGTCTTTTCCTTGTGTAATTGCTTCAGGAATCTCTTCACACTGCCCTATAAACCAACCACTTGTCTGGTTGTATTTAATCTGAATGGTATATTCCATATTCCTTCTTATTTTTTCGCCAAAGATAACAAAAAATATGTATATTTGAAAACTGATAATTTCTATGTTATGCGCTACTTGACAACTATACTATTTTTTTTCGCATTTCTGTATCCGCTAAAGAGTCAGGATGTTGAGACTCTATTTGCCAACGTCTACAGGCAACTCTCGGTCTTTCCGCAGGAAAAAGTCTACCTGATGACCGACAAGGCGGCCTATGTGGCCGGCGAACACATCTGGTTTAGGGCCTTTTTGACCGACGCCATCACCCACCGCGAAGATATTCCCCACAGTCGATATGTCTACGTCGATTTGATATCCCCCGATGGAGACATCCTAAAGCACCATCAAATTAGCCCCGACAGCAGCGACGTGTTTCACAACCGGATTGAGTTGGACAATGATTTGGCAGAGGGGAGCTATCTCATTAGGGCGTATACCACCTACATGAAAGCCAAACCGGACTACTTGTTTGAAAAGAAGGTGTATATAGCACAACCGCAATCGTTAACAATGGCAGTGGAGCCTCAGTTTACCATTGCCCGTGACAGGAATGTCTCTGTACAATTCCGTTTCAGAAATTTGATCGACAGCTCTTTTTTGACGGTGGATTCGGTCAGAATCAAGACAAGAGGCTCAGAGTTAAGGGCGTATCCTGCCAGGCGCACAATATCGCTGCGCACAGACCCCCAGAGGGATAAATATCTCTATCTCTCTTTGATCCATAACAACAAAAAATTTGCCAAATATATTCCCATTCCTTACCCAAGCGATGCCCCATTTGATGTCTCTTTCTTTCCCGAAGGGGGTTACATGATAGAGGGAGAGCCCTGTAAGGTAGGATTTAAATCTTTGGGGAGCAATGGTCTGTCAGAAGAGATTACCGGCCGGATTTATGATTCGGAAGACAAGTTGGTGGCAGAGATTCAAAGCCGGCACGCCGGTATGGGCTCCTTTAGGATGATTCCGGAGTGGGGCAAGCACTATTATGCTTTATGTACCAATGGAGACGGTACTGAGTTGCGGTTTTATTTGCCCCCTGTTTGTACCGATATCTGCGCGATCCGTGTGGAAGAGCGGGGTGGACAATATTTGATCACGGTCAATGACCGCCGACCAACTGAGGAGCGCGACCTGTTTCTTCTGATTCACATTAGGGGCACAATCCTCTATGCAGCGCCGATGCCGGAGCGTAATGTGGTGATTTTGCCATCGGCCTCACTGCCGTCGGGAATCATCCAGATTTTGTTGCTCGACAAAGGGATGAATCCCTTGAGCGAGCGGTTGGTGTTTAACAGACCCTCTGACTTTGCACGGGTTGAGGTCACTACGGATCGGGATGAGTTTGAGCGGAGGACGCCGGTAAAGGTGGAGATGGCGTTGGAGCTCCCTACCGAGTACGCCCGCAGCGCCTCCTTTGCGGTGTCTGTCACAGATGATCGCTATACACTTCCCGACACTACGATGACCATTGCCTCTTACCTTTTGTTGTCGTCGGAGCTTCGCGGAAACATTGAGGATGCCGGATTCTATTTGAGCAACCACCCTGCTGCTGTGGGCGCCCTTGATGCGCTTATGCTTACGCAGGGATGGAGAAGGTATGACATGCCCTTGGTGGCAAAAGGGATGGTGGAGGAGCCGGATGAGAGGTATTTAGCGATGGAGCAGGTGTTGTCGGGCACGGTAAAGGGACTCCTTTCAAACAGCCCGGCGCCCGATGCAAATGTCTATATTTTGCCAAGCGGTATCGACTATTTTGATGAGGTGATGACAAACCAGTCGGGTCGCTTTAGGGCAACGGGCCTTCACTTTCCGGACAGTACGCGTGTGACGCTCTATGCGGGCTTAGCAAGTGATAGGAGACTGGAACTTACTATGGATGACCCGTCGCCGTTGATGGCTGCAAAGGCCGTTATGACGCCGTTGCAAGCGAGAGACAACCGCTTTGACCAATTTTTGACAAATGCAGTTGAGGTGAGAGCCATTGAAGATGGGATCAGGAGCTATGATATTCAGGCGGCAGTAGTAACAGCATCCAAGCCGGAAGATGAGGGGAGATCGGTTTACTCCTCTTCGATCGCCAACAGGGGTGTACCGCAAAGACTTATTGACGCCCATAAAACCGACCTCCTCACCATGCTCAGGGTTTACCCTCTGGTAAATGTCCGGTTTAATCCGGCTCAAGGATGGATGGCGTATTCAGTAAGAAATAGCCTTCCTCTATTGATTGTTGTGGATAACGTTGTGTGGCAGGACGATGATGGTATTGACTTAAGCAGTTTTATGGGCTTGCCTCTTAAAAGGGTGGAGATCTTGGGGGAACCCGAATCGTATATTTTTGGATCACGATTGGGAACGGGAGAGGGACAACGAACAGGTGATGCCTTCTCGATAGGTCGTGGAGGGCTCGAAGTCAGAGATGTGTTGTTAATCACCACCGAAGTATTTGAGTCACAGAAGCAATCAACCACCTTGCCCCACATCAAAGAAGTAATGCCCTTGGGCTACAAAAGAGCCGTAGAGTTCTACGCCCCCAAGTACGAAACCATTGCACAACGCTCCAACTCCACGCCCGACCTGCGGACAACCATCTACTGGAAACCGGACGTACAGTTGACAGAGGAGGGTACGGCAACCATTGAGTTTTACACTGCCGACACCCACTCCACTTACACCCTGCTGATGGAGGGCATCACCTCAGAGGGAGTGATCATTCGGCA
>WQYK01000012.1 GCA_009781275.1 Bacteroidales bacterium
CATTCAGAGGCTTTCGGCAAGACGACTTAGACAAACTCCACCAATTGGCCGTTACGCAAATGGAGCGGATTGCCGCCACCCACGGCATCAAAACCACCTGCAAGATCCACGATATTTTTCCCGCCACCGTTAACCATCCCGATGCAAACAAAGTGATTCTGTCGGCGGCGCGAGGCTTAGGTCTATCTATCCGTCAAGCCACTGCCCCTCTTGCCGGTTCCGACGACTTTGCTTTCTTTACCACCAACTCCAAAGCCTCCTTTATCGATTTGGGCGCCGGTGTGCAACACCTCCCCATCCACGACTCGGGCTACGATTTCCCCGATGCGCTCATCCCTGTTGGGGTTGACCTCTGGGTTGCCGTAATACAAGATGTGTTAAACAAATAGAGAACCTCTTATCTTCCTGTCCTACTCCTCAACACATGCCTAATCGGATTAAAGAACCTTGCAAAGAGGCTGATCTCTTCTGTGATAATATCTGCAGCGCCGTTCATCTCTTCTCCCGATTCCACACTGAGGTTGTAGTTAGTGGTTAATCCTTTAGGCAATTCCACATCTGCTATTAACATTTTCGCTCCACCCATCTCTACCGGTATGGCCGACAAATGGGAGATCCTCGCCTCCACCATCCCAAACTCCATGTAGGGAAAGTGATCTAATTTAATATTCACCTGCTGCCCAGTCTTAACCTTTCCTGCGCCCTGCAACGGAATGTAGAGCTTGCCGCGCACTCCCGTCTTTTCTTGAGGAACAATTGTCAGCACCAGATCACCCGTCATCACATTCTGATGCTCCTGCCAATATTGGGTTAAAACGACTTTTCCGTCTATGGGACTAACAATTAGATTGGTTTGCTCCCACTGGGCCATTTGAGAGACAAGGTTGTCAAAACTTCCGGTCAGGGCGTTTTCGTGCTGCTTACGACGATCGGTCTCTTCCTGTGCCAACTCAAAGATCATCTGTTCCGATTGCAGCAGCGTCAGTTTCATGTTGGTGATACTGCTTTTGAGACTTTCGTATTGCTGCTCTGACGCTAATCGTTTAAGCCGGCTTTGCTCCATATCTGCCTGCGGAATCACCCCCTGCACAAAGAGCGCAGAGTCTCTTGCGTATCCACTTTTCTGAATAAAATACTGCTCCTCAAAAATATTCAGCTGCCGCTCTCCCTGCCCCAAAATCTCTTGCTGCTGTATCATCTGCTTACGGATCAGAGTGATCTTTTGTACATGATAGTTTGCTTCGACAAATGTTTTGTAGTCATGAACACTTTTGATGTATTGAGTGTATGATGGCTGGATACTGCCAAGGTTTATCCGTAGGGGCGGACTTACATGTCCGCCCACTGCGAACAATTGTCGCAGCATTTGAAAGTCTTTATAATCAGTGGCACTCTCAATAATTGCAACTACCGTTCCGGCAGTTACGGCATCGCCCTCCCGCACCAAAAACCGCTCAATCTTTCCACTCGTTTTAGCCCTCAGGTGCACCGGCAGATTGGTAGACGAAATAGTCACCTGTGCGGCAATCACATCAGGATACTTGAAAAAGATGCTGCCTACAAAGAGGGTCACAATGATGGCAAAGAAGAGGGTAATCCCCCACCGCAATATCCATGCGGGCGGACGGGAGAGGATGTCGTTGACCTCTTCGGTGTGGATTTCGATCTCTTTGCTCATTGGTTTGCTTCATTTTTGTTGTGCAGTAGGGCGGGTGTGAAACCCGCCCCTACGATGCGTTCCCTAATTCTAATTGATTCTTAACTAATTCGTAATATGCTCCGCGTTTTGCTGCTAATTCGATGTGGGTACCCTCTTCGATAATCATTCCCTTGTCCAAGACTACTATCTTGTCTGCGTTTTTGACGGTACTCAGTCTATGTGCCACAACGATGACTGTCTTTCCCATAAAAAACTGTTCCAGGTTCTCCATGATCACTTTTTCATTGTTGGCGTCCAGCGCATTTGTCGCTTCGTCAAAAAAGAGGTACTGCGGGTCTTTGTAGACTGCTCTTGCGATGAGCAGGCGCTGCTTCTGTCCCTGGCTCAAGCCTGTGCCCTCCTGTCCGATCTTGGTGTTGTATCCGAGTGGCAAGGAATCAATATACTCCCTGATGTTGGCCGTATCTACTGCCTTGGCCAATTGCTGTTTGTCGATTATTTCTACCCCAGGGGCAATGTTGTTGGCAATGGTGTCGGAGAAGATAAAGCCGTCCTGCATCACCGCACCGCAGTTCTTGCGCCACGCATCCATGCTGTAACCGTGCAGGCTGTGCGCCCCCAACAGTATCTTGCCCTTTGTAGGCGGATAAAACCCCAACAGCAGCTTGACAATGGTTGTTTTGCCGCTGCCGCTGGCGCCCACAATGGCTGTTACTTTTCCTTTTGGAATTTTTAGATCAATCTCTTTAAGCACCAAATCCTCCCCGCTGCCGGTGTAACGGAATGAGAGTTGTTCCAAGCTCAGGTCTTTGGCATCGGGGACTTCGGTAACGAGTCCCATTTCCGGATTTTCCTCATCGTCTTTGGTATGGATCTCCGCCAAACGTTCCAAGCTGATTTTGGCATCCTGTGTTTGCTGCACAAAGCCGATGATTTGCCCAATGGGCGCATTGAGTTGTCCAATGATGTATTGCACCGACATCATCATCCCAAGAGTCAGATGGCCATTGATGACGGCGCTGGCTGCGATCACCGTAATCAGGATGTTTTTGATCTGGCTGATGAGCGTAGCGCCCGCCTCCTGATACTGCCCCAAGGCCAGTCCCTTTATGCTGATCTTAAACCTTTGTGCCTGAATACGCTCCCACTCCCAACGTTTCTGTTTTTCACAGGTGTTGAGTTTTATCTCTTGCATGCCCGTAATCAGTTGAATGACGTTGCTCTGATTGGCTGCGTTTTGGGCAAAGGATTTGTGGTCAAGTTCTCTCCTCTTCTTTAAAAAGAGGAAGATCCACAATATATGCAGGAATGATAAAAAGAAAAAGATGCCGAAAAGAGTAACGTTATAGAAGAGCAGCACCGCCCCAAAGATCACAATGTTGAACATCGAAAAGAGGATGTTGAGGGCTGAGCCCGTCAGGAACGACTGGATCCGTCTGTGGTCGCCGATCCGTTGCATCAGATCACCCGTCATCTTGGTGTCAAAAAAACCTACCGGCAGCTTCATCAGCTTGGTTAAAAAGTCTGAGATCAGGGAGATGTTGATTCGTGTGCCTAAGTGCAGCAAAATCCATCCCCTGATAAAGCTGACCGATGATGTGCTGATGGTCAATACTACTTGTGCAATCAGTACCAGCCATACAAACTGTATGTTTCGGGTGCCGATACCTATGTCCACAATGTTTTGGGTCAGGAAGGGGAACACCAACTGCAGCAGGCTGCCTAACGTCAAGCCAACGGCCAACTGCACAATCAGGTTCTTATGTGGTTTTACGTAGTGAATCAAAAAGCCAAAGCCAATGCGGTTGATCTTTTCTCCGGGTGCAGCATAAAACTCGGGTGATGGTTCCAGCATTAATACGATGCCCTTTTCTTCTCCCTCGCTCCTGGTGCTGATCCAGCACTTTTTGAACTCCGCCTCGGAGTAGATGACTTTTTTTGAGGCTGGGTCGGCAATATAGACCTCATACCCTTTACCTCGCTTTTTGATGTCATACACCACCACAAAATGGCGCTGATTCCAGTGTACAATACAGGGATAAGGCGCTTGAACCAGCTCCTCAAAGCTCAACTTTGCGCCCAATGTCCTTAGCCCGATGCTCTCTGCTGCATTGCTGATGCCCAGCATGGAGACGCCCACACGGGTGTACTCGCAGCGTTGCCCTAGCGTATCCAAGCTGTAGGTCTTTCCAAAATGCCGAGCTACCATCCGCAGGCAGGTGGGGCCGCAGTCCATAGAGTCTAACTGGTGATAGTGGAAAAAGCGCATGATTGATTTTATCCTTTTCTGGCCATTTTTGATTTATAAAACTTGAGCAGAAAGTCATAAACAACGGCCTCATGCATCCGTTGCCTACTCCGGAACCAGCGGTTCATCATCATGTGGGTATAGCTTGACAAAAGACGGTTTAGCTGCTCTCCCTTCTCTGTTTGCCGCACAATTTGGTTTGCCACCGGTATCTGTTTTGCCGATCTTGCCTCCAAGATGTTGTGGATATTTTTGTGTTTCTCTTCCTTTGCTTCGAGCAGACCCTCCACTGTTTTCCGGTGCGCCCGATACTTGTCAGACAGTTGCGACCTGCTGTTGATCAATCCAAACTCATTGGCAAAATTGTCCTTTACCATGGTGATGAATTTTACTTTTTGTTCCAAATCAAATGAAAAATCGTTTAACAGATAATCTACCGAAACCAATGCAGAGAGCCAACGGAGCGTTTCGCCCTCTTCTCCCTGAATCATCTTTAGCATCTCTGCAAAGTATAAACTGTCGTAAAAAAATAGAGATTCCGAAAGCTCCATGGTATCTTCTCCATAGCGCTCAATTTCTCGCTGATAGGTATCTATCTGTACTTTCCACACCAAGTCGTTTTGGATAAATGTTTGGAGCGCCTGATTGAGTTTTGTGATGGGAATGTTGCTTTTACCCGCATCACTCATCAGAAAGCGCACCCTCAAGTGCAACTCGGGATCGGTGTAACGAATAAAAAACCACTTTTGGATGACCTGATCTTGGAGCAGCCTTTTTGCCAAAGTGGCTACAACATCGGTAATGAGTTGGTCGGCGGTCTTGAATCCGGTATAGATTTTAAAATAGAGCCATTGATCTCCGGGCATGAATGTTCGTTGGATGTTGTTCATGCCGGTTTGTTTTTATGAAAAGTGAATAAAAACTCATTGGTAAAAGCGCCTGTTTCATTGTTTAGGATGGCGTTATCCATATCAAAAGGGAACTCCTGAAGCGTAAACTGGGGGCGCTTTTTGACTACAGAATACAACACACTCAGGCTTGTGAAGCTATCTGTGTCCACAAACAGCTCATTGTCGCCATCGGGTAATACAACAAAACGGGGAATTTTGATCTGTTCTTTCCAATGCTTGAGGGCTTCAATATCCTTGTTCTCTGCAATTTGTTTTATCGCTTCCGGTTTGATGCGCCACTTGGCCAGGGACAGGATCACGTTTTTGTAAGAGATACGCGGCAAAAAGGGAAACTCATCAAACAAGCCGCTTAAAAAGAGACCGATGCCGCCACGATGGCGCTGGTTCTGCAGGTTGCACAAGAACTGATATATTGGCATCGCGTTTGGTTGTGAGTAGTTATGTGCTGTGGAAAGCCTGGGAATAATCTCTTTGTTCAACCTTTTGGAGCGCAGAATAAACTTTTTGTTTTTTACCGATACCATCAGGTCGGAGATTTCCAATTGAAACTCCTTTTCCACTCCCGATTTTGCAAGGTAACAGATCTCAAATGGACGCAAAACAGGGCGTGCAATGATGTTGCCGATGCGCGATTCGGGAAGATGTACCACTTCGGCATACAGTTTGCCTTCGGGCAGCGCCTGCTCTTCTTCACGAATAATCTCTGTGACCAATTTATGAACTCCTTCATCCACATGGCAAAAACGCCCCAGCATGTTGGCTGCTCCAGATCCGCCTATGCCATGCAGGTACATTTTTGACGCTCCATTAGAGTTGTATGAAAAGATTTCACACATCACAGAGATGGTATGAGGCAGGTCGTCCCATCGTATCGACACCTTCTTTACATCATCATCCGTGAGCACAACCTCCTGTTGCTTACCCGTCAACGCCTCCATTACCTTGCGGTGCACCAGCGACTGGATGCCGCTCCAGAAATGTGACGTTTGCCCCTGCCCTTGCTGTTGGGCGCCAAAAGGAATACCGTCCAACAGCGGGCTTAAGTCGCCACCGCTGCCTCCCTGGCGAAAGCTAAGGCCCATTTCTGTATCCAGTAATTGAGCTAGTGGGATTTCCCGATCTTCGTACCGCTCATAAAAAGAGGACGCAAATTTATCTATAATGGTCTCCTGACGGCTCTGGGGTGAGATCTTGTTTAAAAAAGTGATGGCCTCCACAACCTCGCTAACAATCTTTTGGTCGATTTCTGCTTTTTCGCAACGCTTGATCATGTCGGATTGGAACAGGTGCTTTTCGTTATACGGGGTTCCTAAAGCTGTGAGTTGCTCTTTTATTTGTCCATAGAGGGAGATCGTTTTGCCTATGGGTTTGGTATCAATCGCTTGTAGCAATCCCGATAGTGTTTTTAGTCGGTTCGTCAACTCCTGTTGGTCGTCTAACCTTTCCAGAGACTGAATAAGCTGGTCTAACAGTTCCGGACCAGTTACACTTGGCTCAAGCTCGCTAATCAATACCTGATTGTTGATTAATTCATCAATAAACTCAATGGCTTCCTCTTGGGAAATTTCATCGTCTATGAGTAAAGCGCTCAGATCTTCAACCGTAGCCCCTCCCTTTGCCTTTGATCGCAGGTGCTCAATATATTCGGTATGATCTATGGCCACAATATTGTGCTTACGACTGCCATTGTGGTAGCGGCACTCTACATACCTCAGTTGATCACCCACTACGTAACTGCTGTTGTTGGGATAATAGCGAAGCCGGTATCTGAGTTTTCCACTTTTGGCAATATCTTGCGCCAAAGCGCAAAGGTAGTTCATGTCTAAGCGGGTGTGGCGGGAGTATTGCTCAGAGACAGGCAGCTCTATATGTGCACTCTCTGCGACCTGCCCCACCGAGCAGCCGGCAAACAGACCAAAAGGGGTGCAGCGGGTGGCCATACGCGAAAGGTACTTTAAAACCGAGAAGAAAAACTTCTCTTTGTCTTTGGGTTTTAAACGATCTCCCAAATATTTGAATATTTCTTCATAGAGTACTGGGGAAGCAAGGTAGAGAGCTTCTTGTATGTCGGGACGCTCAAGAATCTCCCTGATGTAATCAGGGAAATTATCCAATTTCTCAAGCCAGCCGGTAAGTTGATTTATGGGAAAATAGGGGCTGCGGAAAAGATACGAGAAAAATGGGTTGTATGGATTTGTGGATTTTGTTTTCATATTCTCATCATTAACTGAGTAACAAACATTCGTCCCAAACAGGATCTTCCGGTGCCACAAAAGACAGCAAACTCAAGCCTATTCCTGCAATGCCCTCCAACAAGCTATCTTTACATTTCCAACCTCCATATTCCGGAGAGTACCATGTTTTGTAGCCGGCTAGGCCATCTTCAAATTTGGCCATCCTGAGCGTTTCCTTGCACCAATAGTCAGCAGCTTTCATAAAATCAATTCGTTTTGTGCGGCGGTACAATCTATTAAATATTTGTGCAAGTCCGGCAGTACCATGACAAATTCCAGCATCCATTACCAAATTTTCTGACAATCCTCGTCTTCTTGCTGCATGGAGCAACACTTTCATGCCCTTATTTGTCCATGCTTGGTTTTGTAGTTGCTGTCCTGATTCCCAAATGGCCAACGCAACCCCCAAATCTCCGTAACACCAGCCTAAACGGGTTTTTGTCAGCTCCGGTTGGCTCTCTATAGAAAATGCAGGAAAATAGCAACCGTATTGAGCTACTGGAATCTCCTGATTAAGAATATATCCGATAGTTCCTTGAAGTAATCTCTTTGCTGTTTCATTTTCCGGAATGATTTTCAAAAACTTACAGAGAATTATGGCAATCGCAGAGCTGCCATGCGATAGAGATATATTGAATCCAAAAGCCCCTTTTAAATGCCGTAACTTAGAGCGCCATTTTGCACAGCCTTCATCCCAAATAGCAATATCATTTAATGCGCTAACTAAATCTTTTAAATAATCCCACCGGTTTCGCTTGACAAGGTAGAATACTACACCCATAGCTCCGTGCAGAAAGTCATAATGGCCTTGATTTAATTCTTTGAGTGCTGATTGATAAACATATCCGTCAATGTCAGACAGAACTTCTTCCGGGTCGGCATATATAAACCTTTGCCGACATAAATGGTCCAACAACCAGCCTACACCGGCTATACCCGAACAGAGGGAAATCAAAGGCTGCGGTACTTCTTCTATTTGAGCATATATATTATCTACAATTTCTGCGGCTTTTTTGTGAAATGTCTTTACATTTTTGTATCTGGCGTAGTAAAAAAAGAAAAGAGAAATGCCGGCATTCCCTGTATATAAACCAACCTCTCTGTGAGAAAACGCATGTGAAAGATTATCAGCAATTTCTTCTATCTTCGCAAGAAGAGATTGACGCATTTTGGCAAGGTTATTACTGTCCATAAAATGTTACAATTTCAAAAAAACCGTCCAAGATTCATTTAGGACGGTTTTCTTGATGTTTTACACGGTTCTGGTTGATGATCATCTTCACAAGCTATGAAAAATGTGGGGATGACCTCTTAGCCTGATATTGGATTTGTTCCAGGATCGTCACAATTTCCACAAGTGTTATTTGTGCCACAAGCAATCTCAGTAACGCATGTACAAAAAGAACCTCCTCCTCCACACCCCTCTATTGTTGGAGGGCAGCCATCCGTTGGACACTCAATCGTTCGGCACAAATCCGTTACTGGGGGGGGAGTCGGGCAAAGATCACATGTTTGAGTAACAGCAGGGCCATCACTACCACGAGCAGTACAGTCTCTAGTACAGTCTTCACAAACTTCTCCCGATGCTCCAAATACGTTTCTTTGTTCTTGACTTGAAAGAGAAGCGATTGTCTCTTTCTTAAATACTAATTTTTTAAGTTTTGTTGATTCCATAATGTAAAGAAATTAAAGTGTTAATATATAATGAGGAGTTATTTAATTCAAGATAACATAAAACATTCATCCCAGGGTGTTGCGTGATCGTTCAAACAGGACAGTAATGCCAAACCGATGCCGGCAATACCATCAAGTAAAGAATCGGTTTTTTCTAAGCCTCCATACTCTTCCAAACGAAAAGCTTTGTACCCGGCCAACCCATCAGGATATTTGGCCATTTGCAGGGTAATGTCCAACCAGTAGTCCACCGTTTCCTTAAACTCTGCTATATCTGTCTTTGCATATAAATCCCAAAAGATATAAGCCACTCCTGCGCTGCCATGACAAAGGCCGGCATCTCTAATTATATTTTCTTCTAAATCACGCCGCTTGCACGTATGCAGCAATATCTTTAGCGCCATTTCTTCCCACTCCTTGTTGCGGAGCGCAATCGCTGCCCTTCTCAACACACAAACAACGCCCAAATCACCATAGCACCAGCCTAATCTGCTGGCTTCTGTGCCACTCACTTTTGATCGAGAAGGGAAGTACGACAGGCTACTTTCTTGATAAATGATTTGGTCAAGAATAAACAAAATAGTGCCCGAAAGCAAACTCTCCACCCTTTGGGTTTCAAAGTTCATTTGATGAAGCCGGATCAATAAGGCTGCTATGGCTGACATGCCGTGCGACAAGCTAATGTTATATCCTATTTTACTGGTTTTATGATCGATGATGGACATCCATTTAACTCCTCCATTCCTGCAGGGGATACTCGACTCTTCCAGCTCAGTAAGCAAATCATTCAAATAACCGGGCACCTCTTTTTTGTCAAGCCGGTCGATAAAATAGGTTCCTACGCCTAACGCTCCATGCAGGAAGTCGTAATTCCCAAACTTGATATTGTCCATCATCTGACTATATAAATAGGGATCCAGATCATCCAAAAATGCGATATCATCTCTGCTTAGAAATCCCATTTTTCTCAAATGCTCGCAAAGCCAGCCAAATCCGGCAATGCCGTTGCAAATGGTATGTGGGATCCCACTTTGAGATTCGATACACATCATGTTATGCTCTAATATCTCTACCACTTTTGCACCAATGCCGCTTTTTTTATGAATAATCCGATCATAATAAGCAAAAAATAACGCCACTCCAGAGGTGCCTGCATGCACTCCGATATTATCTGAAAGTTTGCACGTCATCAACTCTTCATAAATATTTTCAATGATAGTTCTATATTTTATACTTTCTTTCATAAGGTCATTAAAAATCGATTATTACAGACGGGCATAGTAAAAACAGCAGTCTCATCCTATTTGTGATCTGTTTCATAGGATAAAAACCAAAAAAATGAGAAAAAGGGGGCGAACACAATAGGCCCCATACCGGAATCAAAATAAAAAAAAGGAGAAAAAAGGTACGTAGAAAAACGTAAGTATTTAGAGATGAGCCTCTCTCTCTCTCTCTCTCTCAGCAAATATCGTGCCAAACCTCACCGAATGAGCAAAATATTTGCTCTTCGTGTTTAAATACTTGTATGCTATGGCGGTTTTCATCGCTGCAAAGGTAATCAAAGATTTGAAGAAACAAAATGTCTGTTGAAATTAATGTCAAATCGAATCATTACCAAAGCCCAAAATATACAGAAGGTGACGACTTTTGTATAAAAATCAAGTAATCGAAGTCATCAACTATTTTACTACAAATGAACTCGGAAATTTTCCTGTCTCCCATCTCGTCTGCCTCTCTGTAGAGAAGGGGTTCCATCAACCATTGCATATCTTTATGGTTGTCCGATTTGATCTTCTTCAAATCCAAAATGAAAATGGGCTCGTTAAGTTGATTTAGGAAATATTCTAACGTGCTCGGATACGCTGTGATGCCCTCATAGGAAGCGAGTCCCTTGCTACCACCAGCGGCTAAGTAGCTGCCTTCGTGAAAAGTGAAACCGAACGTGGTATAGTCGTTGCCAAATTTTTGGGAGAGATGGTAACCCATCACATTGTCTGATTTTGCGACGTGTAGATTATGAGCCCAAAGTATTAATTTAGAATCGGGGTTTTGTGTTGCTATCCACATAATGTTTTCTGCCATAAACTTGTCTCGCCAAACACCTCGTCGAGGCGCCAAATATTGACGGATAACCACAATATTTTGCAATAACCACGCTTGTTGGGACGGACTAAAAGAAGATGTTTCAATGCTGTTCTGCAAAATCAGCAATAGCGGTTCAATCGCGGTGATTCCGGCTCTGTCGTCAAGTTTAATCTTAAGGTCGGCGATGATACCTTCCGTTTCAATATCTCCTTTGAATGCATCGGATAGCTCATTGATTGCACCTGTATAGGACTGCATATCAAAGCCTGCATAATAAATACGCGGCGTTGGGTCATTATACCGACGCATCCATTCAACCATATCAAGCATCTCTTCTGTTTCCCATAACCAAAAACGCATGCCGGTAATTAAATTCCTAGGATTGCCCTCTCCTCTAACTATATAGTCATTGAGTTTGTAGGCTTGCGGCATTGCAGCTTCAATGGAAAAAAAGTCAAAGCTGTAATGAACAGCCAAATACTGACTGATACGGCTTTTCATCTTATAAATCTCGCTCGAACCGTGGGAGTTCTCTCCCAATCCTACCACTTTACTGTTGCCAATCAGATCACCCAAAATCACCAAGTCTTTCGTGTCTCCACCATCAGGTTCATAAGTTCTTAGGGGATATACATATTTTTTTAGCGCCGCCATCTCTTCCTGAGAAAGGGATGTTTTTGGCTCAATCGTTCCTACTTCAAAGTCGTCAAACCACGCCGTGCCTGTACCATTGAAATCTCCACGAAAGTAGATCGTTTTTACCTCCTTACTGACTTCCATCCTTACGGATACCTGCGTCCAGTCGTTATCGCCTATCAGGCCTCGATAATACATACCATCGGAGCTAAGAAGAGTATTCTCTCCATAAGCCCCACACCATAAACCGGCATATCCGTTTTCTACTCCCTTGGTTTTGATCCACGCTTTTATTTCTACTACTTTCCCGAGATAAGGCTCAACCGGAAGATAATTCCTGCACATTCCAATTGCATTATTTGGACTGCCCAACAATTCCATTTTAAGGCTAAGTCGGCCACTGCGTACCTCATTGTGATCTAAATATATATCGTATCCATTACTTCCAATGCCCCAGATAGCAGGCCACAAAGGATACTGAGGATTTCTGACCTCAAAACCAAGATTTAAACTACTTAGATCCGGGCCGGATGGTTCGGGTTCAGGCTCGGGAATAGGTTCGGTTTTGCAACTGAAGAAAAGAAGGGATGAAATTATGACTAGGGTTTTTAGAATTCGGTTCATGGTTCTGATTATTTATGATGGGAACAAATTTACTCTTTATTCTTGTATGTCCAAATATTGCTTAGCCACCTGTCTGTATGCAGGGGCCTTGCAGCTCAATTCTAATCTTGGAAAATTCGAGCATACTTTGAAGGAGATGATTTCTTGATATAAATCAAATAGTCAAAGTCATCAACTATTGTTCTGCAAATGAACTCGGGAATCTTTCGGTCTCCCAATTCGTCAGCTTCTCTATAAAGGATAGGCCCCATTAGCCATTGCGTGTCTTTATGATTATCCGATTTTAGCTTCTTTAAATCCAAAATGAAAATGGGCTCATTGAGTTGATTCAGAAAATATTCTAATGTACCGGGATAAGCTGTGATCCCCTCATAGGCTCCCCCTCCTCTGCTGCCACTAGCTAAATAGCTGCCTTCATAAAAAGTAAAACCGAATGATGTGTAGTCGTCACCAAATTTTTGAGCAAGGTGATATCCCATTGCATTGTCCATTTCCAAAATGTGACAATTATGTGCCCAAAGGACTAATTTTGAATCAGGGTTTTGTTCTGCTATCCACATAATATTCTCAGCCATAAATTTGTCTCGCCAAACACCTCGATGAGGCGCCAAATATTGCCTAAGGATCACAATGTTTTGCAACAACCAAGCTCGTTGGGTCGGCTCAAAGGACGAGGTTTCAATCTTATCCTGCAACCACAATAAGAGAGGATCAATCGCATTGATTCCGGCGTTATCTCTAAGTTTCTCCATAAGGTCGGCGATGATAGCCTCTGTTTCAACATCTCCTTTGAATCCTTCTGATAACTCTTCTATTGAGCCTCCATAGCTCTGCATGTCAAAACCGGTAAATAGTATGCGTGGATCGGGCTCGTTAAATCTGCGCATCCACTCAACCATATCAAGCACCTCGTCCCTATGCCAAGCGCCCATTAACATGCTTCTAATAAGACTTTTGGAATTACCTTCTCCTCTAACTGTGTAATCGTTCATTTTGTACGCCCTGGGCATATTGGATTCGATGGAAAATATGTCAAAACCATGATTTTCTGCTAAGTATTGGATCAACCGGTTCTTCATATTGAAAATCTCACTCGAACCGTGTGAATTCTCTCCCAATCCCACCACTTTGCTGTTGCCAATCAGATTGCCCAAGATCATCAAATCTTTGGTATCTCCACCATCAGGTTCATAAGTTCTTAACGGATAAACGTATTGTTTTAAAGTCGCCATTTCTTCCTGTGAAAGGGATGTTTTAGGCTCAATAACTCCTAACTCAAGGTCATCAAACCAAACGGTACCCGTGCCATTAAACAATCCGCCAAAGAAGCCTGTTTTTGCACCTTTGCTGATTTCCATCTTGATTGACACCTGTGTCCAATCGTTATCGCCTATCAGGCCCCGGTAGTACATATTATCAGAGCCAACAACGCCGCCATCTCCATACACAAGCAACGATAAACCGGCGTACCCGTTTTGTACTCCTTGGGTTTTTATCCAACCTGTGTATTCAACCACTTTACCGGCATACATCTCAACAGGAAAATTCGCATTAAATATGCCGCTTGTCCTATTCGGGTTGTTCTGAATATCCATTTTTAGGCTCAGTTGACCGCTGTGCTTCTCATTGCTGTCTAAAAAGATGGTAAAACCTGCGCCTCCTGTGTACCAATTAGCCGGCTGTGATGGATTTGTGAAGCTTCTGACCTCAAAGTCAAGATTCAAATTATTGGGGTCAACAGGCTTAGGATCAATGATAAATTCAAAGTCATCAAACCATACCGTGCCTGTACCGGAGAATACTCCGCTAAAGAGGATTGCTTTTGCATCTTTGCTAATCGACATCCGTATATACACCAGCGTCCAATCATTGTCGCCCACTAAACCTCGATTACCCATATTGTCCATTGCAAGAACAGCACCATTTTCTCCCTCAACCCTCATCAATAAACCGGCGTATCCGTTTTGTACCCCTTTGGTTTTGATCCGTCCTCTGAATTCCACAAGTTTCCCTGCAAAAGCTGCCACCGGAAGATAATTATAGCACCTCCCAAAAGTATTAACCGGAATTTCTTGCTTTTCCATTTTAAGGCTAAGTTGGCCGCTGTGCTTCTCAGTGTTGTCTAAATAAATGCTATATCCTTCGCCTCCTGTGTTCCAACCAGCAGGCAGTGATATGTTTTGGGGATTTCTAATCTCAAAGTCAAGATTCAAAGAACTGAAATCAAAATCAACTTCGTCAGGTTCAGGCTCCGGGGTGGGTTCGGTCCTGCAACTGAAGAAAAGAATCGATAAAAGGAGAACTGAAATTTTTAATATACGGTTCATGATTCTGGATATTATTTTGAGGCAAATTTACTCTTTGTTTTTGTATGTTCTAACTGTACGTCGTCAAATAAAAGATTTGAAATAACAATACGTCTATTAGAAAAAAAGGGTTTTAATCACTGCTGATCTCGAAAACAGCTGAAGGCGACGATCTCTTTATAAAAATCAAGTAATCAAAGTCATCAACTATTTTCCTGTAAATGAACTCGTATGTCCTTATATCTCCTAATGAGCCGATTTCTCTGCAGCGGAGGTTTTCCATCAACCATTGAAGATCTTGATGGTTATCCGATTTGATCTTTTTCAAATCCAAAATAAAAAGGGGCTCGTTGAGTTGGTTTAGAAAGTATTCCAACGTGCCCGGATAAGCGGTTAAGGCTTCATACGAAGTCACCCCTCTGCTGCCATAAGCTGTATAGCTGCCTTCAAAAAAAGTGAAGCCGAATGCTTTATAATCACCACCCAATTTTTGGGCAAGATGTGATCCCATAACATCATCTACTTTCATAATGTGAAAATTATGCGCCCAAATGATGAATTTTGAATCGGTATTTTGCTCTGTGATCCATATAAAGTTCTCAGCCATAAATTTGTCCCGACTACCAGTATATGTGGGAGTCAAGCACTGTCTGATGATCACAATGTTCTGCAGCAACCACGCTTTTTGTGAAGGCTCAAACGAAGATATTTCAATCCTATCCTGAAGTAACAATAATAATGGATCAATCGCATTGATTCCGGCTTTATCACTAAGCATCTTTTTAAGGTCACCAATGAGGGTTTCTACTTCAATAACTCCTTTGAATGCATTGGATAGCTCATCGACTGCACCTGTATAGGACTGCATATCAAAGCCTGTATAATAAATACGCGGCGTCGGGTCATTATGCCGACGCATCCACTCAACCATATTCAGCATCTCTTCGGTACGCCATGTCCAAAAATACATACCGGCAATCAGGTTTCTCGGGTCTCCTTCTCCAAGGACAGTATAGTCATTGAGTCGGTAGGCTTCAGGCATAGCCCCTTCAATGGAAAATATATCAAAGTCGTGATTTTCTGCTAAGTATTGGATCAACCGGTTCTTCATATTGAAAATCTCACTCGATCCGTGTGAATTTTCTCCAAGCGCCACCACTTTACTGCTGCCAATCAGTTGGTCCAAAATTATCAAATCTTTGGTGTCTCCGCCATCCGGCTCACAAGTTCTTAACGGATAAACGTATCTTTTTAGCGCCGCCATCTCTGCTTGTGAAAGAGACGTTTTAGGCTCAGAGCTAACTATTTCAAAGTCGTCAAACCATACTGTGCCTGTTCCATTGAACTCTCCGCCAAAGCGGATTGATCTTGCCTCTTTGCTGACTTCCACTCTTGCGGATACCTGTGTCCAGTCGTTATCGCCAATCAGCCTTCGAGAATACATATAATCGTACCCGAGAATCTTATTATTCTCTCCGTATGCCCCACACCATAAACCGGCATATCCGTTTTCTACTCCCTTGGTTTTGATCCACGCTTTTATTTCTACTACTTTTCCGAGATAAGGCTCAATCGGAAGGCTATTAGTGCATATCCCAAATGCATTATTTGGATTGCCCAACCATTCCATTTTAAGGCTAAGTTGGCCACTGTGTTTTTCATTGTTGTCTAAAACAATGGTGTATCCATTTTTTCCGAGGCCCCAATTAGCAGGCCATGATGGATCGCTAGGGTGTCTGACCTCAAAGCCGAGATTCAAGCCACTTAGATCCGGGCCGGGTGGTTCAGGCTCGGGAACAGGTTCGGTTTTGCAACTGAAGAAAAAGAGGGATAACAGGATGACTGGAATTTTTAGAATCCGGCTCATGGTTATGGTAATTTGTGGTGGAGACAAATATAGAAACTATTTTTGTTCCTTGGACAAGATGTATTAAAAAAATAGGAGGGAAAGTGTTGTGATTTAAAAAAATCTATATCTTTGCTCCGAAAAACTAAACGCAACCTTTGGGTTGCCGCATTCACTGCTTAACCTAAATTACTACAAGGCTGTCTATCAAAGGACAGCCTTCTTACTTTGTGATGCCTTAGAAGATCACTCCGGCCAATAGCAACAGCGCCACTTCTGAGAGTTTAGCTTGATACATGGCACGCAGCTTGCGGTCAACGGCGTTTAGGTAACCCAACTGAATATCGCGGAACTCAATGCCGGAGAGCGAGCCTAAGCGGTAGCGCTCCATGGCCGCCTCTACGTTTGAGGAGGCAACCTCTGCATTCTGGGTTTCAAAATCAATCATTTGCAGATTATCTGTGTAAATAATAAACTCCTGAAGCAATGCGCCCTGTAATGATCTCTCCCGCTGCTCATATTGCAAAGCCGCCCGTTCTACGCTCAATTTTGCATTTTTAATTTGTCGGTTGACGTTAAAACCGTTAAAAATGGGGATCGAAAGGTTAAATCCAAAGTTATACCCATTGGTCTGATTGTATCTGGTTGCGTTTGAAAGCGGCGTGTTGACGGCAGAGACGGTATAACCGGTCGAAAAGTCGAGCGCGGGATAGCGGGCTGCACCAGCCAGTTTGAGGTCGTATTCAGAGATCGTTTCCCCCTGCCGCAACAACAAAAGTTCAGTATTTTTCTCTAACGCAGAACTCCACAAATCGTCCAAGATGAGGTTTGTCTCGGGCACTATGGTGTCGCGGATCACAATCCTCGAGTCGTAGGCAACGCCCATGGTGCGGTACAACCGGATGTAGGCATTTTTGAGGTTTTGCTTCTGCACAATCAGGCTCGACGAGTCGGCATTGAAATAGGTACGCGCTTGTTGGCACTCCAGGCCGGAAATCGTTCCGATGTTGTACTTAAGCAGCGCCTGCTCGTACCTCAGGCGCGATATATCGACCAATTGCTGAACCAAGTTGACCTGATTTTGAATGGTGATGATTTGGTAGTACTGATTACTCAAATCCATCACCATATTCTCTACATTCATCCTAAAGCTCAACTCGCCCGACTGAAGCAACTCCTTTTGTCTGGCGTAAGAAGAGAACATGGCAAAGCCGTCAAAGAGGCGCCACGACAAGTTAACATTGCCTCTGTAATCCCCCGTACGCGATTCAATCTGCGCTTTGGTGTCGTCTGTGTAGGTTACATTTGAGTGGTTATTGGTCTGCGTTTGACGAACATAAGCGTTTATCGAGGGCAAGAAGGGTGCAAAAGTTACGTTGTTTTGGGCCACTTCCAATTGGTTTCTGGCGATTCGTACCGAGAAGTTCTCATCTAAAGCCACTTCAATACAGTCCATCAGGTTGAAGTGACGCCCCATCTCGTTTTTGGCATAGGGTAGAGGGAGAAATTCAACCATATTCAAAGTTTTTGCATCTTGTGCAACCGTTATTTGTACCTCCTGCGCCCATCCCGCGGATTCGCAACCAAACAAGAGAGCAATCAGGAATACTTTAAGTTTAATATTCATAATATTAATCAATTTGGGGTTGTTCTTTTATTCGGACAGACGAGATAAAGATGTACATGGCGGGAATCACATAGAGCGTAAAGAATGTCGACACAAACAATCCGCCCACCACGGCAATACCCATGGCAATCCGGCTCTCGGCCCCTGCGCCTGTGGCCATGGCCATTGGCATTAAACCAAAAACAGTAGAGAGGCTGGTCATTAAAATCGGTCTAAAACGCGAAGCCGCCGCAATCTTTACCGCATCATGGCTGTTGAGGCCATCTGCTTTGCGTTGGTTGGCAAACTCCACAATCAAAATCCCGTTTTTGGAGACCAATCCGATCAGCATAATAATCCCGATTTGGCTAAATATGTTTAAAGTCTGGCCAAATACCTTGAGGCAAATTAGGGCGCCAAACAGCGCCAAAGGGACGGTGAGCATAATAATAAAGGGATCCTTGAAGCTCTCGAACTGTGCGGCAAGCACCAAATAGATGAGCACCAATGCCAACAAAAAGGCAAACAGCAAACTGGAGGTACTCTCCACAAAGTCCTTGGATTGTCCGGAAAGGGCTGTCGAAAAGTTGTCCGGATCCAGCACCCTGCCTGCAATTTTATCCATCTCAGCAATCCCCTGTCCCAAAGTTTGTCCTTTTGCCAAACCGGCCGAAACGGTAGCCGAAACAAAGCGGTTGTAGCGATACAACTGGGGCGGGGTACTGCTCTCCTGCATGGTGACTAAGTTGTCTAACTGAATAAGCTCTCCCACATCATTTCGCACATAGATATTGGCCAAATCGGTGGGACGGTTCCGGTCGCTCCGGTCGATCTGACTCATAATCTGATATTGCTTTCCGTTGCGGATAAAATAGCCGATTCGCTGCTCGCTCATAGTCAACTGTAGCGTCTGTGAAATATTTTGCACCGTCACCCCAAGGATCGAGGCACGGTCGCGATTGATCCGCACCGTCAACTCGGGTTTGGTAAACTTAAGGTTGATGTCGGAGTTGGAAAAGACGGGGCTTTGCGCCACCTCCTGCATAAAAATGGGGATCACGCGCTTGAGTGAATCCAAATGCTTGGCCTGAATCACATACTGCACCGGTAAACCTCCGCGCCTTCCGCCAAAGGTCTGCGACTGGGTTACAAAACTACGGGCGCCGGTATACCTGGCCACAATGGGCGTCAGTTCGTCTGCAATCTCCTGCTGGCTTCTTGTGCGGTCAACGGGGTCAACCAAAGGGATCTGGAAACTTGCACGGTTTCGCCCTCCCATACCCAAATTCTGCATTAAAAAATTCTTTTCGGGCACCGACTCATCGATAACCCCGGCAAGTAAGTCGGAATAACGCAACATATAGTCATAAGTCGCGCCCTCCGCCCCGGTACAAGAGACCTGAATCATGGAGCGGTCCTCCAATGGAGCCATCTCGGCAGGAATCGAGTTCCATAACCACAGCGCCGTTCCTAAAGAGATCACCAATATCACCAAAGCTACCCATCTGACTTTGAGAAAACCACGCAAAGAGGTTTCGTATACGCGGTTGAGCCACATAAAGAAAGGTTCGGTAAAACGGTAAAAACGTCCCGATGACGCCCCACTCTTTAGTAATTTGGTCGATATCATGGGCGTCAGGGTTAAGCCCGTAAAGCAAGACAAACACACCGCGCCGGCAATGACCACGCTAAATTCCCTAAACAATCGGCCTGTTACGCCTTGTAGAAACACGATCGGGAAGAATACCGCAACCAACGTGATTGTAGAGACAAGAATGGCAAAAAGTACCTCTTTAGAGCCCTTAATCCCCGCCTCAAAGGGAGTCATGCCCTTTTCAATCTTGACATAGATGTTTTCCATCATCACAATGGCGTCGTCCACCACCAGGCCAATGGCCAATACCACCGCCAACAAGGTGAGGATGTTGATGGAGAATCCGGCCATATACATAATAAAGAAAGCGCCGATTAACGAAACCGGAATGGCCAAAACAGGAATCAGGGTGGTCCTCCAATTTCTCAAAAAGAGGAAAACAGTCAAAACCACCAAGCAGAATGCCATGAAAATAGTGCCCTGTACCTCTTTAATGGATTGCCGGATAAATCTGGTGTTGTCAAAACCTATGCCCACCTCTATATCGGGTGGGAGGTCTTTTTTTAGCTCCTCCACCATCTTGGTGGCGGCATCTACAATATTGATGTAATTGGCTCCCGGCAGCGGCACAATGTTACAGGAGACCATGGGCACACCGTTCCGTTTCATGATGGAACGGGTATTTTCTGCGTCCACCTCAGCCACGCCAATATCGGAAAATCGTACGATACGGTCTCCGTTCCGCAATACAATCAGGTTGTTAAAGTCATCGATGGTGCGCAAACGCCCCATGGTACGTACGGTAAGCTCGGTATTGGCCCCTTCGATCATTCCGGAGGGCAACTCCACGTTTTCGCGGGTCACTGCCTGGCGCACATCAAGAGGCGTTACCCTGTATGCTGCCAAAAGGAGTGGATCCATACGCATCCGCACAGAGTAGCGCTTTGAACCCCAGACGCCCACATTGCTCACGCCGCTAATGGTTTGCAATCGCTCTTTAAAATTGACCTCTGCAAACTCGCTCAGGTCGATGAGAGAACGGCTCTCGCTTTGCAGCGTCACCGAAAAGATGGGTTGGGAGTCGGCGTCCGATTTTTCCACCACCGCCGGATCCATGTCGGGGGGTAAGCGGCGTTGCACGCCCGAAACTTTGTCCCGCACGTCGTTGGCCGCCGTCTCCAAGTCTACCTCCAAATTAAACTCAATGGTGATGTTGCTGGAGCCGTCGCGACTGGTGCTCGAAATGGATCGAATCCCCGGAATCCCGTTTACCGCCGCTTCC
>WQYK01000013.1 GCA_009781275.1 Bacteroidales bacterium
CGGTCAACCAATAAAATCAACCCGATGCTCTCCGGCGGCAAGCCCACCATTTGAATAATGACCACGGTTAACACAAGGCTGGCCATAGGAATACCTGCAGCGCCAAGGCCAACAATAAAGGCGCCAAAGATGATAAAAAGTTGTTGGCCTATAGACAAGTCCATGCCATATACCTGAGCCATAAAGATCACTGCCACACATTCGTAGAGGGACGTGCCATTCATATTGACAGTACAGCCGAGGGGCAGGGTAAAGTTGGTTAACTTTTCTGAGACCCCTAAACGCTCTTTCACGTGCGACATGGTCAAGGGCAAGGTACCGCTGGAGGAGGCCGTTGAAAAGGACATCAAGATCACGTCCTTCATCTTTGCAATGTGCCTAAATGGATTGATGCCGCCCTTGACGTACATCAGAATACTTAGGGTAATAAACATGTGGATTCCAATGCCGAGAAGCACCGTAAAGAGGTATAGCCCCTGGCTCTCGATCATCTGTCGCAAAAGTTGCGGACTGCTCGCGTCGGAGGCGATCACCTTTGCAATCAATCCAAAAATCCCCACAGGCGCAAGCTTAAGAATCAACAGCGTCAGGTTCATGATTACGTCGCCCATGCCCTCAATGGCGTGTTGCACTTTTCGTGCGCCCGGGTGTATGGATTTGCCGAGAAATACACCAAAAAGGATGGCAAAGATGATGATCCCCACCATATTCATGTTTGCAAATGCTTGAAAAATATTGTCCGGAATCAGTCCGATCAAAAAATCCCTGATGTTTGTTTGTGAAGTGGCAATGGTCGTCACATCTTCCGGCAATGGAATCGACAACCCCTGTCCCGGCTTAATGAGGTTGACCAATACAAAACCGGTGATGATGGCGAGCAGGCAGGTGAAAAAATAGTAACCCAAGGTCTTCCCCCCCAGACGCAAAAAGCCATCCTGAGCGCTAATGCTCGCCACTCCGGCTACAACGCTGCAAAAGACCAAGGGAATTGCAATCATCTTTAAGGCACGCATAAAGATCGTGCCCATCCAATCAACATAGTGAACTTGTTCGGTGAAGAAAAATCCAAATAACGAGCCTAAAATAATGGCGATGACGATTTGCCAGTGTAGGGCAAGGGTTCTTTTTTTCATATTTTTGAGGGATAAAGTAAACTATAAAACCAACGAAACAGGGATATCGTTATATAACTAAGTAAAACAATAAGTACAATTAAACTCCAAGGCCATCCCATGATAAGTGAGAAGACCCCAAAGGCCAATGCAAAGAGTAAAAAGAGAAAACGGATCTCATTCCCTTTCCATGCCGCGGATTTTATTTTTAGCGAAAACATGGGTAGGTTGGACACCATCAGCCACGACAACAACAACACCATCACAGGAATCGTATAAACGGTGTCAAGCAGGGGCATCCATTGCGGCGTTCTGGTGACATAAACCAACAATGAGCCGATAAGCAATGCACATGCCGGTGTAGGGATTCCAATAAAATGATCACTCTGACGGCTATCTACATTAAATTTTGCCAACCTGAGCGCAGCGGCGATCACCAGCACAAACGGAAAAAAAGAGTAGAGTTCCCAAGGAATGGAGTCCAATCCAAAGCTGATTTTGAACCGTAGGGCCTGTGTAAATTCGTAGTGCATCATGGCGGCAGGCGCCAGTCCAAAACTGATGAGGTCAGCCAAAGAGTCAAGCTCTTTTCCTATTGGAGAATAGGCGTTTAATAAGCGGGCAGCCAATCCGTCCAAAAAATCGAAGAGCGCAGCGGCAATCACCATATAGACAGCAAATCCCAGCCACCCTCTAAGCGCAAAGACCACAGCCACACAACCAAAAAAGAGGTTGAGACAGGTGATAAAATTGGGTATGTGACGCTTCATAACAATGTAAACAAGTCGCGAAAATAGGTGAAAAAATCACAGATTCCAAATTTTTATATACCTTTGCCGTTTAAATCAGAAACTGCACCAAGTGAAAAAAGAGGTTGAAACCGAAATCATTATTCCCATAAAGGGATTGGCGCCCGGAGCATACACATTCTCGTATGCATTGGGACAACCTTTTTTTGATCATTTTGAAAATCAAGATGTTCGGGAAGCTCAAATCGAGGCTGTTGTTGCCATGGAAAAACAGAGCGGATGGATTCGCCTTGACGTAACTTTACAGGGAACTGTGTTGCGGTTTTGCGACCGTTGCCTTGGAGACGTCACGATCCCTGTCGCCTACAACGCCCCATTGATGGTCAAATTTTCTAACACAGAAGAGGATAGCGGCATTGACGAAACCATCACCTTAGACCCTTCTGCGCCAGAGATTGACCTCACCCAATACCTCTACGACAGCGTCTGCGTCAGCCTCCCGCTTCAATCTTTGCACCCCACCGGAGAGTGCGACCCAGAAATGGAACAAAAAATCACCGAACTCACCGTCAACAGGTAACAACAAAAAATATAATTCCTAAATCATAACTCATAAATTAATTTACATACCATGGCCCATCCCAAACACAAAATTTCCAAACAGCGCCGCAACAAACGCAGAACCCATCAAAAATTAGAACTTCCCACTTTAGCAAGTTGTTCAAACTGCAGCGCAACAGTCATTTATCACCGTATTTGTCCCGAATGCGGATACTATCGCGGTAGATTGATCATCGAAAAGAAAACCGCTTAAACGGGATAACAAAATGAGAATCGGAGTAGATGCAATGGGAGGGGACTACGCGCCTCTCCATGTTGTACTGGGAGCCATTCAAGTTGTAGATCAACTCTCCCCAGGCTCCGAGATCACTCTTTTTGGCAATGAACGAAAAATAAAAGAGATTTGCAGATCCCAGCAATTTAACCCCGATCGATTTGGTATTGTATCCACTTCCCAAGTCATCGAAATGGGCGAGCATCCAGTAAAAGCTTTTCAGCAGAAGCAGGACTCAAGCATTGTTGTTGGTTTTCATGCGCTACAAAAAGGAAAGATCGACTCTTTTGCCAGCGCCGGCAGCACGGGCGCCATGCTGATGGGGGCGCAGAGCATCCTCAAAACCATAAAAGGCGTCAGCCGTCCCTGCATCTCCACTGAATTTCCGGTACAAACAGGAGGCTCGGCGCTCCTGCTCGACGTGGGACTCAACGCCGATAGCCGACCGGATAATCTCTTGGAATTTGGGATATTAGGCTCCACTTATGCACAAAACATCATGGGGATCTCCCAGCCAAGGGTCGCCTTGTTAAATATGGGGGAGGAGCCCGAAAAAGGGAGCCTCTTTTCCCGAGAAGCCTTTAAGTTGATGGAGGGGAATCCCTACTTCCACTTTGTCGGCAACATCGAGGCAACCCACTTATTTACAGGAACAATTGCAGACGTCATTGTCACCGACGGTTTTTCTGGAAACATTGTCATCAAACAGGCAGAAGCCATGTTTCAGTTGTTCAAAGATTTTGGTTTTTGCAATCCTTTTTTTGACAGATTTGACTACGAAGTATACGGCGGAGCGCCCGTGCTGGGCATCGCTGCGCCGGTAGTGATCGGACATGGAGCTTCCAGTCCGCGTGCCATTGCCCACATGATCCTTAAAAGCGAGGCGACCTACAAAGCGGGACTTGTTCAAAAAATTCAAGAAGCTATTTCCAATGAGTGAGGTCCATTCTGCCATTACTGCGATCGAGGCCTTTATCCCCGAATACGTCTTAACCAACCCCACTTTGAGCCGGATGGTTGATACCGACGACCAGTGGATCATGAGCCGCGTGGGGATTAAAGAGCGCCACATCCTTCGCGGAAAGGGCAAAGGAAATTCACACATGGGCGCTGCCGCCGTCGAAAAGTTGCTCCAAAAGAGCCAAACCGATCCTTCGGAAATCGACATGCTCCTCTGCTGTACCGTCACGCCCGACATGCTTTTCCCCGCCACAGCCAACATTATTTGTGATAAAGTGGGCATTAAGAACGCCTGGGGTTATGACATCAACGCCGGCTGCTCCGGTTTTGTCTTCTCCTTCTCCACAATCGATGCGTTTATCAGAAGCGGACGTATCAAAAAAGCGATCTTGGTTGCAGGAGAGAAGATGTCTGCCATTGTCGACTATAAAGACAGAGCCACCTGTCCTCTTTTTGGAGATGCGGCGGTGGCCATGTTGATCGAACCCACCACCGATCCAAATGTGGGTCTGCTCGATTATGAAAATCATGTTGACGGAGTAGGACGAAAATACCTCTACCAAAAGGCCGGCGGGTCGTGTTATCCTCCCACTGAAATGACCGTAAAACGCCGTGAGCATTTTATACATCAAGAAGGACAACAGGTTTTTAAATACGCCGTCACCAACATGGCGCAAGTGGCCGAGTCGATCATGAAGAAGCACCACATTACCGCCAACGACGTGGCTTACCTAATTCCCCATCAGGCCAACCTGCGCATCATAGATGCAACCGGCCAGCGGATGGGACTTCCCGCCGATAAAGTATTGATCAACATTGAGCGCTTTGGGAACACCTCAGCCGCATCCATTCCCTTGGTTTTGTGGGAATATGAAAATAAATTTATCAAAGGTGACACTTTGATATTTGCTGCTTTTGGCGCCGGGTTTACCTGGGGCGCTATGTACTATAAATGGGCGTATTAACGCTCCAATCAAGGCCCTATAGTTCAAGGGATAGAACGGAAGTTTCCTAAACTTCAAATTCCAGTTCGAGTCTGGGTGGGGCTACAAACTAATTTCTAAGGTATGGACAGAAAAAACATCTCCTTGGCCGGTATGAAGGTGACTCCGCAGCGAGTGGCCATTCTTGAGGCATTACAATCTTTAGGGCACGCTCCGACTGATGAAATTATCAGAAAAGTACAAGAGTTGTCCCCCTACATCTCCCCTGCAACCATCTACAACACGTTGGAGAAATTTGTTCAGGAAAAAATGATTTCACGGATTCCGACAGACGGCAACAAGACTTTTTTTGATATTACAGAACATCCACACATTCACCTGGTTTCTGAAGATCACACTAAAATGGCCGATTTGGAAGACGACAAACTACAGCAAGTGGTAGAAGAGTATCTTGCCAAGATCCCCATTCCCGGATTTAAAATGAACCGGGTTCAAGTCGTTTTAATCGGACGCTTTGAATGAGTTTATCGCGTCCCCACGTTGCCGTTTTTGGTCGCCGCAATAGCGGCAAAAGCTCTCTTATCAACGCCCTTACCGGCCAGCAAGTGGCCATTGTATCCGACGTGCCCGGCACAACGACCGATCCCGTTAAAAAAACGATGGAGTTGAGCGGGGTAGGGGCTGTGGTGCTCATTGACACCGCAGGGGTGGATGACAAAGGCGACTTGGGAACACAGCGTGTAGCACGTACCAAAGCAATCGTCAAGGAGGCAGATTTAGCCATCCTCCTTTTTACCCACAACACCATCGGACCGTACGAAAGAGAATGGATAGCTGAATTTAAAACAGCCTCGTTACCCTTCATCTTAGTGCACAATAAATCCGATCTGTGCGCCTTAGACCCTGAGTTGGCGCTTGAAATCACCCAAAGTCTTGGATGCGACCTATGTGAATGCTCTACGATAGGGGCGCAGGGTATAGCTTTTCTTTTGGAACTCATAGGAAAAAACATTCTTGTTTCAGCTCCTTCAAAAAAACCGCTGCTCAGCGGCCTCGTCTCTAAAGGGCAGACAGTGGTACTGGTGTGCCCCATCGACAGCGAAGCGCCGGAGGGACGGCTCATCCTGCCCCAAGTGCAAACCATTAGAGACGTTCTTGACCATCAAGCGGTGGCCGTCACCCTCACGGAAGCCTCTTTTCCTGCCTACATGCAGGAGGGGCGTCCTGTCGATTTGGTCATTACCGATAGTCAACTCTTTGGATGGGTGGAACAATGGGTTCCTGCACACATCCCTTTAACCAGCTTTAGCGTACTGCTTGCCCACCATAAAGGGATGTTTTGGAGCTTTATCAAAGGTACGCCCCAATTGACGCGCCTAAAAGATGGAGACAAAGTGTTGATTTTGGAGAGTTGTACCCACCACGCCTCTTGTGAAGACATTGGGCGGGTCAAGCTTCCAAATCGGATCAAATCATTTACAGGCAAGAATATAGACTTTACCATCACCGCAGGCCTGGATCCTCTGCCGGAGCGTTTAGACTCCTTTGCATTGGTGATTCAGTGCGGTGGATGCATGGTTACCCAAAGGCAATTGGCAACGCGTATTGATGCGGTTCTAAAGCAGGGCGTCCCGGTCTCCAATTATGGGATGGCGCTCGCTTACATGTCCGGGATATTTGACAGGGCTGTAGCCCCATTTAGCGATGGACGTTGAAGATCTTAAAAAGAGTCCGGGCAGGGAGCAATTGGCCGCTTGGTTGTCAACCGAGGATCCGGAACAGACAGCCCAGTTGCTCGCTGCAGCCGCAGCCGCTAAGAGAGAGACCTTAGGAGATGCCGTCCACCTGCGCGGTCTGATAGAGCTATCAAATATTTGTGTAAAAAACTGCCTCTATTGCGGGATCCGATGCGCCAACACAAAGGTGAAGCGTTACGACCTCACTGATGCTCAGGTGTTGCAGGCCACCGCCTTTGCCAGGGATGCGCGTTACGGATCGCTGGTGATTCAGTCGGGTGAACGAACCGGTACCGCTTTTGTAAAAAGGATCGAGCATTTGGTCAGGAAAATAAAGCAGCAGACAAATAATGAGCTGGGAATCACCCTCTCTTGCGGAGAACAATCGTATGAAACTTACCGCAGATGGTATGGCGCAGGCGCCCATCGATACTTGCTGCGGATAGAAGCCACCAATCCCAAACTCTACGCAGCCATCCACCCAAACGACGGACGACACCGCTATGAAGCCCGTTTGCAAGCGTTGCACAACCTTCAAAAAGCGCGGTTCCAAACCGGAACAGGCGTGATGATTGGCCTCCCCGGGCAAACGGCTTACGATTTGGCCGACGACCTGCTCTTTTTTAAAGATTTTGATGTAGATATGGTGGGTATGGGTCCCTATTTGGAGCATGAAGATACCCCCATTTATGAGCTTCGCCAACAGCTGCTCCCACAAGAAGAGCGACTATCCTTGACTTTAAAGATGATCGCCCTTCTTAGACTGATGATGACCGACATCAACATAGCGGCAACCACAGCAATGCAGGCCATTGATCCCTTTGGCCGCGAGCGCGCGGTTTTGGCAGGCGCCAACATCATCATGCCCAACATGACTGTCTCAGGGGTTAGGCACAACTATCAGATTTATGACCACAAGCCCGGGATAGACGACGACGCCGAACTCTCCAAATCGCATTTGGAGGAGAACCTGGGCAAGATGGGGATACGAATCGCTTGGGACGAATGGGGCGATTCCAAACATTTTTACAAAAAAAGAGAAAAATTTGCACCGAATTAAAATAGTCGTATATTTGCCCCATCGAAATATAAGCAAGTGTTCCTTTCAACCTCATATTATTCTTATTATTACTTGAAAAAAGAGTAAGGGGGACATTTTGTTTTCATGAGAACAGTTATTTTTTGGCCCCTTTATGGGGCCTTTTTTATTTTTTTAAACCATCAACCATTATGAAAGAACAGATCAAGTTTTACGGAGGAGAAGAGATTCCCTTAGAGTTGCACAAAGTGCGCATTGTCCAAAAATTACACTTAGTGCCGATTGAGCGGCGCCTGTCGGCGTTGTATGAAGGCGGGTTTAACACGTTTCAATTGGGCACACGCGACGTTTTCTTGGACATGCTCACCGACAGCGGAACCAACGCTATGAGTGACCAACAATTAGCTTCTATGATGCAAGCTGACGACGCCTATTCGGGATCGCAAAGTTTTACCCGCCTGCATACGGCAGTAGAAGAGGTCTTGGGAAAAAAATATTTCTTACCAGTACATCAGGGGCGCGCCGCCGAACACATCATCAGCAAAACTTTTATTAAAAAAGGAGACGTTATTCCCATGAATTACCACTTTACCACGGCATTAGCACACATCGCCGAGTGTGGAGGTACCATTGCGGAGTTGTTGCATGACGACGCACTTCAAATTAAGAGCGACAATCCATTCAAAGGAAACATCGACATAGACAAATTGGTTGCCTGCATAGAAAAGAACGGCAAGGAGAAGATCCCCTTTATCCGTATGGAGGCCTCTACCAACCTGATTGGCGGACAGCCCTTCTCCATTGCAAACTTGATGGATGTGCGCCGTGTGGCAGATAAGTACGGCATCATGCTGGTGCTTGACGCCAGCTTGATTGGAGAAAACGCCTATCTGATCAAACAACGGGAAAAGGAGTGGCAAGAGAACACCATGTCCGACATTTTAAAGATGATGACCAACTTGACAGACCTGGTTTACTTCTCCGCCCGCAAGCTGAGCTCCTCACGTGGAGGCGGTATCTGCACCAACCGGAAAGAACTTTATGGAAAGATGGAAGCATTGGTTCCTCTATTTGAAGGCTTCCTCACTTACGGCGGCATGTCGGTACGCGAGATTGAAGCGATGGCAGTCGGACTCTACGAAACGTTGGACGAGACCATCATCAGCCAAAGCCCCGAGTTTATTAAATATTTTGTCAACCAATTGGACGCTTTAGGTATTCCTGTTGTAACGCCCGCCGGCGTTTTGGGATGCCATATAGACGCCAAGCAATTTTGCGCCCACATTCCGCAACCGGAGTATCCGGCAGGAGCTTTGGCAGCCGCCTTCTTTTTGATATCGGGAGTCAGGGGCATGGAACGAGGCACCATCTCAAGCGTTCGCGACGAAGAGGGAAAAGAGATCCTTGCCGACGTCGAATTATTACGCTTGGCCATTCCACGTCGTGTATTTACCTTGTCTCAAATCAGGTATGTGATTGACCGCCTCCAATGGCTCTACGACAACCGCGAGATGATCGGCGGATTAAAGTTCACCTACGAGCCTCCCGTCCTGCGCTTCTTTATGGGAAAATTAGCCCCCGTATCCGATTGGCCGGAAAAAATGATGGCCAAATTCCGAAGGGATTTTGGGAGTAGTTTGTAAAAAAAAAAGAGGCAATCGCCTCTTTTTTTTTACTTTAGATTTCACTACCTCCCTTGATGGGCCTCCTGAATCATCTTTTGGTTGGGGATGATAAAAATCTCAACGCGGCGGTTAAGCGTACGACCGTCGAGCGTGGCGTTATTGGCCACCGGTTGGGTTGATCCCATGCCTGACGACGTCATCCGGGAAAGGGGTATGCCCTGATTCATCAGAAAACTCTTTACCGAACCGGCTCTGTTTTCCGAAAGGGGATTGTTGATGGCATCCGTACCGGTATTGTCGGTATGGCCAATGATGTTGACGTCGGTGTCGGGATTTGCTTTAAGGCTGTTTGCAAATTGAGTCAACGACCATTGAGACGCGCTGTTAAGCGTATATGAGTTGGTGGCGAAAAGGATACCCGACTCAAAAGTCACCATCAATGCTTCGCCGCCATTAATCGCTTCAACTTTTGCGTGTTCGATGGCCTCAAGCTCAGCTTTTTGCTTGTCCATCTTGTTTCCGATAATGGCTCCGGCGGCTCCGCCTACTACGGCTCCGATACCGGCGCCCCAGGCAGCGCCTTTACCCCCGCCAATCACAGCTCCGATGCCGGCTCCAGTAGCCGCTCCTGCGCCCGTACCAATGGCGCCTCCTTTAACAGTGTTACTGGCTCCGCAGCCCGAAAACAGGATCGACGCGGACAACAGCACAGCTAAAATAGATTTTGTTGTTTTCATCTGATTATTTTTTTTGGTGTTGTTTGTATCTGCTCAAGAACTTATCTACACGTCCCGCAGTGTCTACCAACTTCATCTTTCCTGTATAGAAGGGGTGGGAGGTGTTGGAAATTTCCAACTTGTACAAAGGATAATCGGTGCCGTCAACAGAGATGGTCTCCTTTGTATTCACGCATGAACGGGTAATAAACAAGTGTTCGTTTGACATGTCTTTAAATGCGACCAAACGGTAAGTGTCAGGGTGTATACCTTTTTTCATGATGTAAAATAAATAATATGATGTCTTTAAATTAGACTGCAAAGATAGGCATCTTTTGCATAACGACAAAAAATATTTTGGTGCAAAGGGTTGCAATTCCAAAAAGATTCGTTTATCTTTGTCTTAATAATAACCAAAATCTAATAAAATTAATGTATGTATGAAAACCAGGTTTTTTTTGTGTTGGCTAATCTTATCTTGTAGTTTCTTGAGCTCTGCGTATGCTCAGAGGATAACAGGAGTGGTAGTTGACAAATCAGATCAGTCTCCGGTCGCCGGGGCAACTGTGTTCTTATCAGCAAACAGGAGCATTGGTACCTATACCGATACCAATGGTTTTTTTGCTTTGGATGTTCCCGGTGGAGCGGGAGAGATCATCATCAGTACAATCGGGTATAAACAACTCATTTTGTCCGTAAACACCTCTCAAAGGGTGCAATACCGGATCGAACTGGAGTTGGATGCCCGCTTGTTGGAAGATGTGGTGGTGGTGGGTTACGGCACGCAATCAAGGGCAAACCTTACAGGCGCCGTGGCCTCAGTTAATGTAGACAGAACCTTATCAGGCAGACCCATAGCCGACGTCGGTCGGGGGTTGCAAGGATCCGTTCCGGGACTTGCGATTACGATAAGGAGCGGGGAGATTGGTTCCGATCCCCTGATGAGGATTCGCGGACAGGTGGCATCGGTCTCCGGTAATGCCAATCCCCTCATTTTAGTTGACAACGTGGAAATACCCAGTATCCAGATTATCAATCCGGACGACATTGAATCCATCTCTGTGTTAAAGGACGCAGCTTCGGCTTCTATTTACGGCGCCAAAGCGGCCTTTGGTGTTGTCCTGATTACCACAAAAAAAGGAGCAAAACAAGAATCGGTTACGGTAAACTACTCCAACAATTTCTCATGGCAAAATAAGGCAAAAGAGTTGAATATGGCCACTGTTGACGGCTTGGCATACACTTGGGATGCAGCTACCACCAGAAATCCGGAAGTATTGCCTCCCCTCTTTGCCGGAAATATGTGGAGGGTGAGTGAAGACGGCCTTAAAAAGGCAAGGGAATGGCAACAAAAATATGGCAGCACCGTTTCTGCTAACGATCCTGTGGTCTATGGACGGGACTGGTGGTTTGACGGAGTGAATAAATTTGGATACAGAACCTATAACGCCGTTGATGCTTTGGTGGCCAACTGGACACCCACATCTACCCATAACCTCTCAGTGAGCGGGTTAACCGGTAAGACCTCTTTCAATATCGGTCTTGGCGTATTAGATCAGACCGGAATGACCAAACCCGCAAAGGTTGACGATTTTAAAAGATATAATGTGTCTGTAAATGTTTCATCCGAAGTGAACAAATATGTAAGCGTACGCGCCGGAGCCATCTATTCCGACCGCGTCAAACGCTATCCGAGTATAGGCAGCGTCAATGCGGGAGACCCTTGGCTCTACGCCTACCGTTGGGGATCAATGTTCCCGGTTGGGGTTGAAGATCAGTTTGGCAGGGACCTCAGGGGGCCCAGTTATGAGTTTGCCAACACCACCACTTCGAGTATGCGCAACATCTATACCAATTTAAACTTAGGCACCACGATTAACATCACAAAAAACTGGGACGTTAAATTTGATTATACCCACGTCACCCGTGAAGACATCACCGACGCCTCCATTCCCATGTTTACCGCCATGGACGTCTGGTACAATCCAACAGGATGGAACGACGATAGCGGGAACCCGGTGTATGTAGACGATAACGGAAACATTACCTCCGAGGGAGGCATGAGGGCATACAGGTTCCTGCCCGTTACCTATCCCGCCAATGGCGCTTTTGGAGGCACCAGTTCCATCTCCCGCCAATCTACCACCATTGACGACAATACCTATAACTTGTATTCTACCTACCACCTCTCTATAAATAACCAGCACGATTTTAAATTTATGGCAGGTATGAACGCCTCCGCCAGGAATTTAAGAAGGCACTACGTAAGAAAACTCGACTTAACCGATTATGACAATCCGCAATTTAGTTATGCAACAGGAGCTGTGGATATTGGCACGGCAACCGACGTTGGAAACTGGGCCTCATGGGAGTCAAGCGCAGGTTTTTTTGGACGTATCAATTATGCTTTTAGAGACAAGTATTTGGTAGAGGCCAACCTCCGCTACGACGGAGCCTCAAAATTTCCCAAGCATTTGAAATGGCAATATTTCCCCTCTTTCTCCGCCGGATGGATCATCACCAATGAACCTTTCATGGATGGCTTTCGTGAAGTATTGAGTTTTGCCAAATTAAGGGGATCGTTTGGGCAATTGGGCGACGCCTCTGTGCCCAGCAACCTCTACATCCCTTCACTACCCAACTACACAACAACATGGATAGGCAACGATGGAACGCGTGCACTTAGCTACAGATCACCCGACATTGTTTCGAGCGACATTAGGTGGCAAACCATCCAAACCATCAACTTTGGGATTGAGACACGGTTCTGGAACAACAAGGTGGGTGTGGAGTTTGACTGGTACCAACGCGACACCAAAGACATGATTGTTGCAGGAGACGCCCTGCCTTTCACCCTCTCGGCCGCCGCACCCCGCGGTAACTTTGGCAACCTGCAAACCAGGGGTTTTGAGCTCACCATGACTTTTCAGCACAGATTTAAAAATGGCCTGGGTATCAACATGATGGCCAACCTGTTTGACGCTGTGAGCCACGTAACCAAAGGGCCCGACTGGCGTACCCCTTGGGAAGACAGGGCCATAGGCTCTCTTGTCAATAGCTGGGTAAGTTGGTCTACCGGAGCGCGTTACGGAGACATCTGGGGATACGTTACAGACAGGTTGTATCAGGAATCGGACTTTGTTAAAGATGCGAGCAACCCCAGAGGACTTAAAAAAGTGACCATCATTATTGACGGACAGGCCAAACAATCGTACATGCTTGTAGGTGATAATCCGGTGTACCAAACCAGACTGGAAGGTGGCGACGGTGTTCAGATCTTTCGTCCCGGAGACGTTAAGTTTGTGGATTTAGACGGAGACGGATACATTACCCCGGGTAGGGGAACATTCGGAGACCCCGGCGACCGCAAGGTAATCGGTAACGTGACGCCCCGTTATGAGTATGGCTTCCGATTGGGCGCCGACTATAAAGGTTTTGACTTCTCTGTCTTTATACAAGGTGTCGGCTCCCGCCAACTGTGGGGTTCGGGCCACTTGGCCACTCCGGGATACAATTCGTTAGACGGAGCAATGCCACAAGCCATTGCCGGCGACTATTGGCGTCCCGACCGGACAGATGCCTTCTACCCTCGTCCCTGGGATAACGGAAACGCCGACACCAACTATAGCCTGCAAGTACAAACCCGCTACCTGTTGAATATGGCCTACACCAGAATAAAGAACATTACTTTAGGCTACTCAATTCCTCAAAATATATTGAACAAGGTGATGCTCAAGAAGACACGTGCGTACGTGTCGCTCGAAAACTTCTTTACCTTTGACAACCTCAGGGGATTACCTATTGACCCTGAGGTGGTAACAGGATTCTCTATGTTCAATGCAACGACTTCTAATAATGCAAACTTGTCTCGTACCGGAATGGGCACCCCAACCTTTAAATCGGTTTCAGCAGGTGTTCAGGTCAGCTTTTAGTAATTAACAACAACCATTAAAATTTAATAGATATGAAAGCAAAAATTTCAATACTTCTCTCTTTTATTCTGTTGCTGTTTTGCGGGTGTAACGACTTTCTCGACCGTCCTCCTTTGACAGAGTTGAACGACGAAAACTTCTGGACCAGCGAAAGCAACCTCAAACTATTTGCCGCCGGCTTTTACGACCACTTTTTTATTGGCTACAGCACGGCTTGGTTAACCACCGCAAATCTACACTCCGGTTTTCAACGTAACGACAACTATGTATACAACGGAACCCAGTCAAATTTTGAACGATCCGTACCCAATGACAGGGGCAACAACTTAACTGATCTGCAATGGATTGAAGCCTTTGGCGGACTTAACTGGAATTTTGTCTGGGTACGTAAAGCCAACGTGATGATTGACCGCCTTAAAGACCAAATGAGCAATGTACTGACCACTGACGCTATGAACCACTGGATGGGTGTGGCCCGCTTTTTCAGGGCCCTTGAATACTCCCAGCTTGTGAGCACTTTTGGAGACGTCCCCTTCTACGACCGTGAAATCGGAAGCGCTGAGTTGGATGAACTCTACAAGCAACGTACCCCGCGGAACGATGTGATGGACGCCATATACAACGACTTTGTATTTGCCCTGGAAAACGTAAGGGGCGACCTGGGCTCCAAAAACGAGGCAAATACCTACATAGTGGCAGGATTTGTAAGCCGTTGGGCGCTATTTGAAGGCTCCTGGCAAAAGTACCACGAAAACAATTCGGTAAGAGCTCAAAAATTCTTTGAACTCGCCGTGAGGGCTGCAGAGGTGGTGATGAGCAGCGGAAGGTTTGCCTTCTCCACAGATTTTCGTTCCCTCTTTGGTTCCCAATCGCTGAGTGGGGTTGCAGAAGTAATTATGTCAAGGCGTTACGACGACAGCCAAAGCGTCACCCACAGCCAGGCAAGCTTGTGCAACATGGTAGAGTCGCAGAGTTATGCTCCCAACCTCTCTCTGATCAAATCTTTTATTTGCAACGACGGCAGTGATTGGCAGACATCTGAAAACGCAGACAACAAAAACTTTTCTATGGCCAACCTGATCAGAACCCGCGACTCGCGGTTTGAAGCCTCTTTTTACAAACAAGCTACCTACAAAGGGATCCCCTCTTGTCTCTACATCGCAAAGTTTATCAACAGAGAGGGACACAACTGGGTGGACGCCGGATTGGCAGGCCCACCATCGCAGTACCTGAGCACTTTTAACACCAGCGACGCCCCTGTATTGCGTTATGCCGAGGTGGTGCTCAACTGGGTAGAGGCAAAAGCCGAACTGGGTAACGTGACACAATCCGATATCGACAGATCGATTAACGCCATTCGCAGCAGGCCCCTTGCGGCAGCCGCCACAGCCGCTGGCGTGCAAAGAACGGCTCCTTTAGAATTGAGCAACTTACCCAACAGCCCCGATAGGGGAGACGTACCGCAGCTCCTTTGGGAAATCCGCAGAGAGCGCCGCATGGAATTTGTGGGTGAATTCAGCCGCCTCCACGACCTCAGACGTTGGAAAAAATTAGAGTACATGGATGGTGAACAAAATCCCGACATTATGAGGGGCACATGGGTAAAATTAAGCGAAATCAGGGACTTGCCAAGTAACTGGACAACCGTTCAAAAAGACCTGATGGGTGTTGTGAGCATGGACGGAACAAAAACGGTCTTTGACGGCACCAATCCCAACATCGAAGGATTTTACTACCGTGTAAATGTAGTGAACCGCTTGCCTTTCCTTGATGTGTTTAATGTAAACCCATACCTGGCCCCCATTGGCAGGAACCAACGCCAGGACTACAAAAACAAGGGCTACGATTTGGCTCAAACTAAAGGATGGCCGGATGAATTTTAAAAACATAAAATGCAATAATACTATGAAGAATATAGCTAAATATCTTGGAATCCTGTTTGTTCCCCTCTTTTGTCTTGCAATAGCTTCCTGCGACAAAGACAACTATGATCCCAATCCCGCCGAACAATACTTAACATACGTAACCAATGTCAAACTGGTTCTTGGCGGCGTAGAAATCGCAGGCAAAATGAACGAAAACAAAAAGGAGATTATCTTCCCCAAGTTGCCTGCCAATACCAACCTCTCAGCAATCAGCTTTAAAGGAGATTTTCCCCCGGGCGCATCGTTTGAACATGCTACTTACAACTTTACTCCGGACGAAGGAGATGCGTCAACAAAAAAGACCATTAGCGTAATAAACCACACCAGAAAGCGCGAATACTTTGTGACCATCAACCTGAGCGTGCCCCCTTCGGGTGCAGGCTTTAATGAGGCCATCACGTATAACTTTTCCCATACCGGAACTTTTTATGCTGCAGGTTTTGCTGATGTGGGAGATGCCCGTGCAGCGGATATCGATCTGGAACATGTACTCATTGTGGGACGTAACAACGTACCTCACCTGTTTAGCTTAAACGAACTCAAGCAGGGAAAAACCGACAACCCCGTCTATTTGAATCAAACGGGAGTAACAGGGGGGACTTTTGCCCGTAATGGCGGGCGTATGCAGCATGGACACATCTATATATGCAACCTGACCACCGGCTTTGCCACCTCATCCTTTAAGGTTTACCACTGGAACAAGTCGCGTCCCGAGGATCCACCAACCGTGATTGTGAATTACTTGATGGAAGATGTTTCGGGTGCAGCAGCCGGAGTCAGGTACGGAGACTATATGTCTATGGATCTTGACCCCACAGGTAACGGTTACATCTGGGCCAAAGCCGGAGGCAGCCATGCGACCATCCTGCGTATCAAAATTTCCAACTTTACCGAGGCCTCAGAGCCTACCATCCTGGCAATTCCCGAAGTGGGCGCCTGGTCAACCTTTAACGAAGTCGAAGGCGCCCCCGGCCTATATCTCTATACCGGATACCAGGGCGGTGTACGTTTGATGAATCAAGGAGCTCAGCAGCAGTACCTCATGACCACTTTTGGCAATACCCACGGAGGCAGCGCCCGTATCATCACCTTTAACAAAGAGCGCTACCTCTTTGTCGTGGATGACCAAACCGGAGCCGGTACAGTAAGGTTATACAATGCAACCAAAGGAGATACGATTTTAGAGGCGCTTCAACTGTTTGACACCGGAGACGCAACCTACAAAGCCCCTCTGATTACTCAATCGCTTGGCGGAGCCATACCGGCAGGGAACAACGCGGTGTGTGTAGGTTGGGCTAAAGATGGCGACAATAAACTCTATATTCTGGGAGCGGCTGCCACTGCCGGCTTTGTAATCATAGAGCTTCCTCAAGCGTCGGAAACCGATCCTTTTGATACATTTGTAGTTGACTAAATACTTTTTACCCATAGTAGCAGCAGCCTTGCTGCTGGTTGCTTGCGACAAGGACGACGGCGGCGGAGAGACTCCGCCGCCCGATCCTCCGCAACCAAAAGTTGAGAGTGATTATGCCCGTAAAGAGTTACGTGGCGCCTGGATCGCATCTGTTTGGAGCATTGACTGGCCAATGGGAATCCACGATATTGCCGCTCAGAAAAAGCTCTATACAGATCATTTAGACGACTTTGTTGCCGCCAACATGAATGCTGTATTTATGCAAGTACGCCCCACAGCAGATGCGTTCTACAACTCTCCATACGAGCCTTGGAGTCAATGGATAACCGGAACTCCAGGGAAAGATCCGGGATACGATGTGCTGCAGTTTATGATCGAAGAAGCGCATGCGCGAGGGTTGGAATTTCATGCTTGGATCAATCCTTTTAGAATCACCACCAACATGTCACAGCCCTTAGATTCTAAAATTCCACACGAGTGGGTAAAAAACTATCCGTCCATTAGGGTGTACAACCCCGCAATCCCTGAGGTGCAACAACGAATTGCCGATATTGTCAAAGATATCATCACCAAGTATGATGTGGATGGGATCCACATGGACGACTATTTTTATCCCGATATTGGCAATGTGAATGCATTGGACGATGCCGCCGAGTATGCCAAATACGGAGCCGGCTACAGTTCGGTTGCCGCTTTTCGCAGGGCCAATGTAGATAAGACAGTACAAAAAATCAGAGAGACCATGCTCAAAGAGAATCCGAGGGTGATTTTCTCCATTAGCCCCACTGCCAACCTAAACTACAACCTTAACACCCTATTTGCTGATGTTGAAAAATGGTGTCGAGAAGGGTGGATTGATATTGTAATCCCCCAAGTATATCAGGCATTAGGCACTGGGAACTTAAGTTTTGAACCTTTGTTGTCAACATGGATAGGCAGTTTTAATACCCGTGTAGGTTGCGTGATTGGTCTTGGATTGTATCGGGTAGAGAATCCCGCCGAATCAACGCGATTCACCGTTGCCGATTTTGACCGAATGCTCCATTTGACCACGTCAAACACAAAAATCCACGGAAGCGTTTTCTACAACACATCTTCGTTTGCCGCCAACAGGGGAGGGGTTATTAATATGGTAAAAACCAAGTATTTTAAAAACCCTGCCGTACGCCCAGCCTTTGGACGTAAAACAGAACCCGCTCCCTCGATTCCCACTCAGGTAACCTTGTCAGGCGCCACATTGAGTTGGATCACCGCTTTAGGATTAACGTCTGTGGTCTACTTTATTCCAAACGGATCTACAGCGGCACAAGTGGCAGCCATTACAAAGAAAAACACATACACTGTAACCGAGAGGGGAAAATACTTTGTCACTGCCTTTAACAGGAATAACGTAGAGAGCAAAAAGTCGGCTGAACTGACCTACTGATGTCGTTGCAATAAGAAATCTGTCAAATATTCAACGTATACTGTAAATGAGTTATTTATAAAATTTTCATGCAATTTTCTTGCAATAATACGGTAATATTTTTAGACGATTGGGAAACGACTTGAGGACAAAAATAGCGTATTTTTAGAATTAGAAAAAGGCGGTAAATCTAATTACTGCCTTTCTCCATAATAAACGGAATACAAAAAACGATGCTATCTTTTCAGTCTACCCACGAAAAATATACCCAAGAGCACTAAACCCGCAAGCGCAATCCGCCCCCACCACAGTTGAAAATTCTGCCACCCCGACAACGGCTTTTTGACCTCTTTCACCACCTCAACGGGATAAGGAACGCGGATAGTATCACACAAAAAAACGGAATCCCGTACAACCTTATCCCTGTACAAATACCTGTACCGCTCCAAAAACACCGTATCGCCTTTATCTTTAACAAAGATTGAATCATACCTAAATATCGAATCCCGCACATAGTTATCCCGATACTCCATTCTGACCGTCTCTACCGGCACATACTGCAACGTCCCGCAGGAACAGCAAAGCCACAACAACGCGACTACAATAATCATCCGTTTCATGGCATGGTAATTCTTTGCTGCAAGGCAAAACCCGCCTTAACTTGATTTATATCGGCATTCCTGCCGTTTTCCATAAAGCTCATTGCGGACACAATCATGATGTAGTCCGCACCGTCGGCGAGGGTCAGTACTCTATCTTTCGGAATCCCCGACCACTTCTCAACATTAGCGATGTACTTTGCCGTATCATTTTCACACGGCGGCGCCCACCTCGATAAAATCTTCTCAATGGTATTCCACCCCCTTGAATTATACGTTGCCAGCGTTACAAACGCCGCACGATAGCCGTAAGGCATCGTCGAAAACGTTTTAAACGCCTTATCGCTGCCTGTTACTTCCCCTTGAAAAACATCCTTATTGTGACGGATATTCAGCGGGTTATTGTTGCGCAATCCTCTTGGTGTCATAACAGTTCTGTTTTTTGAGCGTTCAAGAATGAGATTAAAGCTTTAATTTCATCCTTGTTTTCAAAGAGTTTTAATACCGCCTTTTGCACTTCCTCAACGTTTTTCTCTCTCTGTTTAAGGTTTTCAAACACCGACTTAGCCTCAACCATAATAATGCCGATTGCACCAACAACCGTAAA
>WQYK01000014.1 GCA_009781275.1 Bacteroidales bacterium
AAGCCGGATTCCGGTTACCTACATCACCAATGAGGCGTTTTGCCTCTATGCACAACGTGCGGACGAAACGGTTGTGGTGAAAGATTACCACGCTTTTGCCAAGGCAATCAACCACCATTTGATCACAAGCGGCAAAGCGTTTGGAATCTTCTTGGACGGTTATGCGGTCGGTTTTGATGAATATAAAGAAGCGCTTTTACAAGAGAATTTCAACGATTTACTTCAAAAATCGGGCGTAGATGCAGGTGTTGTTGAAAAAATCGCACAGGGATTGATCGAGACCCCCGAGTCGGTCATCATCGTTTCTGAGAAAACGGTCGACCAACCTGCTTTCTGCGAATGGAAGAACACCATCTATTTGACCGAAAAACAGGGCAAAATGTCTTCGGGTATGATGACCTTAAAGACAGCCTGCAACAGTCAGGGACTGTACGATATGGGCATTCTTCCACACTATGGCCCCGGTTTTAGAAAGATAGAGGGCGACTATCTATCGCTTCTCAGGCAAGTTTGGAAGACCGACGATATTCCCACTGAATTCCCAAGTACGGATAACCAAAAAGAGGCTAAAAACATCTTTATTTTTGGTGAAAATCCCGTTGCAGAACATCCCCAAACCGTGGGGCACATCAAAGCGGCGCAATTTGTTTGCGTACAGTCGCTCTTTGAGAACGAAACCACCGCTTTGGCCGATTTGGTACTGCCCATGAACTTTGCCATAGAGATTGGCGGCAGCTTTACCACGTCGTTTAAAGTGGCGCAAAGTTTTGGCGCTGTCAAAGCTTGTGAATTTGGGTGGAACGATTATCACTTTTACGCCCAACTTCAAGAAGCGTTTGGCGTAGAGGGAATCAGCGCTACCGAGGATATTTTTCTGGAAATAATCTCACTGCTGCAACCCGGATGTTGTTCCGATGTGCGGCATAAGTTTGAATCAGGAGTCTAATAAGTCAGGTCGCAGCATCTTTGTCCGCTCCAAAGCTTGCTCATCCTGCCACGTTTTAATGAGTTTGGGATTCCCCGATAACAACACATCGGGGACTCTCCAACCATTAAATTCGGCGGGGCGGGAGTAGACGGGTGGAGCTAAGAGGCCATCCTGAAAGGAGTCGCTTAGGGCGGAGGTTTCGTCCGAAATGGCGCCGGGGAGAAGGCGCACGATGGCGTCGGTAACTACAGCGGCGGCCAGTTCGCCTCCGCTCAGTACATAGTTGCCAATAGATATCTCTTTGGTGACTACATGTTCACGTATTCTATGGTCAATCCCTTTGTAGTGTCCGCAAAGCAGAATAATGTTTTGCAGGCAGGATAATTGATTTGCCATGGGCTGGTCAAAGAGTTCTCCATCCGGAGCGAGGTAGATGACCTCGTCGTAGCTGCGCTCTTGTTGGAGTGTTGTGACCATATTATAGAGCGGCTCCACCATCAACACCATGCCCGCATCCCCTCCAAAACCGTAATCGTCAACTTTGCGATAATTCCCAATACCAAATTGGCGAAGGTCGTGAATGAAAATTTCAACAACACCCTTTTTTTGAGCTCTTGAAACAATCGAGTGTTGCATAGGAGAGGCCAATAAGTCGGGCAGTACGGTAATAATGTCAAGGCGCATTTGAATCGATTTATATGCAAAAATACCATAAAATTGGAGGAAATCCTAATTCTTAATACTTTTTTTATACATTTGCAGGTTATATTATTTTTATTTCTGCTTTATGAACCTAGAAAACACAATTCCTGCTCCGGAGGAGCAATTCAACGAGCAACAGCCTGTTGAAAATAATCTGAGTGACCCCACATTAGAACAAATTGCTGAAAAACAGCAAGACGAACAACCACCTAAACCGGAAGTATCTGCCGTACACAAATACGCCGACCTCTCTTTACCGGAACTTCTGTTAGAATTTGACCGATTGTTGAATCAAGAAGATTCCGCGGAGTTACTTAAAAATGGCGAACTTCTCAAGTCTTTTTTCTATAAAGGATTAAGAAAAGAACGTGGAGAAGAACTTATTTCCGAATTACCACTAATCCTTACCGATGGCATTGAGGATGAAGAGTTTGTTGAGACTCTCCAAGAGGTCCCTGTTCCCATCGCCAAAGATGATCCGGAGACGCCCCTTTTGTATGCCGAAGAAGAGAACGCTTTCAAACGTATGTATGGCAAATATAAGTCGGTACGTGCAGAATATGCAAAACTTCAGGAGCATCAAAAAGAGCAGAATTTACGTGTAAAACAGACGATCATTGAAGAGCTAAAGGTGTTGTTGGAGAAACAGGAAGATTTGAATCATACTTTTCCAGAATTTAGGGCCTTGCAGATGCGCTGGAAAGAGGTGGGACCGGTTCCGATTGCCAATACCAAAGATATATGGGATACCTATCAACATTTTGTAGAGAAGTTCTACGACTATGTTAAAATCAATAACGAACTAAGAGACCTTGACTTTAAAAAGAATCTGGAGCAAAAGATGCTGTTGTGCGAAAAGGCCGAAGAGTTGCTCTTGGAACCGAGCATCCTGCCCGCTTTCCAAAAATTACAAAAGTTACACGAAGAGTGGAGGGAGTCGGGGCCGGTAGCGCGTGAACACAGGGAGCAAGTATGGGATCGTTTTAAGGCGGCAACATCTGCCATCAACAAAAAGCACCAGGACTATTTTGAGGAGCAAAAAGAGGCCCAAAAGAAAAATTTGGAAGAGAAAAGTGCACTGTGCGAAAAAGTGGAGGAGATTGCAGGGATGGAGGCAGGTGATGCCAACGAATGGAACAAACGCTCCAAGGAGGTAGAGAACCTCCAAAAACTGTGGCGTGCCATTGGTTTTGCATCAAAGAAAGAGAACCAAAAAGTGTACGACCGTTTTCGCGCTGCCTGCAACAAGTTTTATGACACCAAGCGACAGTTTTATTCGCAGTTTAAGCAATCGATGCAGGCAAATTATGATCGAAAGATTGCCTTGTGCGAACAAGCTGAGGCGCTACAGAATAGCGATGAGTGGAGAAAGACTTCCGATCTGTTTATCAATTTACAGCGTCAATGGAAAGAGACCGGACCGGTGTCACGTAAACAGTCGGATCAGATATGGAAGCGTTTTCGTACCGCCTGCGACGCTTTCTTTGAAAATAAAGCCAAACATTTTAACTCTGTAGATGAGAACTACGAAGAGAACTTAAAGAAAAAAGAGGCTTTGCTCAAAGAGATTCGTAACTATTCGCCTTCGACCATTGGAACTGAAAACCTGAATGCACTTAAAGAGTTTCAACGCCGTTGGGCAGAGATCGGTTTTGTCCCCATCAAAGAGAAAGAGCGAATTCATTCGGCCTATTCACAGGCTTTAGATACGATTTTTACAGCTTTGCGCAATAACGACGGTGAGCGCAAGCTCAGTAAGTTTAAGCGCCGTATAGACGACATGCATGCCAACGGCAAGCCTGAAAGGGCGTTTCGTTCGGAGCGGGAAAAACTTCTGTACAAATTCCGCCAGATGGAGTCAGATATTGCTCTATGGGAGAACAACATGGGATTCTTTGCCAAATCCAAAAATGCAGAGAGCATGATTGCCGATATGGAGCGCAAGATTGCGTTGGCCAAAGAAGAACTTCTACTTATAGAAGAGAAAATCAAGATGATGGATAAAAAATTAGAGTAAGCTTCATGAAAAAAAACAACATTATAGGTTTCTCTTTGATTGCCTTGATCTTTATTGGTTTCTATTGGTATAACTCCAAGGTTATTCAAGAGCAGCAAAAAGAGCAAGCAAGACTTGATTCGCTGGCCCGTATAGAGCGTCTTAAATTTGCTGAGGAGGAGGCGCTCCTGATTTTGAGCGACAGCTTGGCCGCCTCACCTATTCAGCAATCTATTCAAACACCATCTTCAATATACGGGAATACTTTGTTAGACAGCGCCAGCCGTCAGGAAGAGAGTTTCTTTACCTTAGAAAACGACCTCCTGAGGGTTCAATTTTCCAATCGCGGGGCAAAGCCCTATTCGGTGTTGATTAAAAAGTATGAAACGTACCACGGCGCACCGCTGGTCCTTTTTGACGGCCAGGACAACAAGTTTTCGCTTCAATTTTATGCCAACCAGCTTCTCAACACTGCAAACTTCTACTTTACCCCGGTCGTGACCCAGGACGATTCCCAGCTGCAAATGCGCCTCTACCTGGACTCATTGGCCTACATTGAGTATCTTTATACATTGCCACAGGACACCTACATGATGGGACTTGATGTACGTTTTGTGGGCATGCAGCCCTATATCTCGAGAAACGCCACCCAAATCGATCTGCACTGGAGCATCGACATTCCGCGCATGGAAAAGGGTTATGACAATGAGAAAAACTACTCAACCATCGCATACCGGTACCCGGGCAACGAAAAAGTGGAGAATTTGGGGTTACGTAAGACGGCAGGAGCAGAAAAGGGATTCAAAACCCGTGTGGAGTGGGTGGCTTTCCAACAACAATTCTTCTCAGCCATATTGATGGCAGAGAAAAACTTCACCTCGGGCGACTTGGCGCTTGAATTTTATCCTCCGGAGGCCCCCGGCAATCTTCTCATGCACGCCACCGCCGACCTCAAGTTAGAACTCGACCCGGCTTCTCCGGATCCGCTGCCTTTCCAATTCTATTTTGGCCCCAACCACTACAAAACGCTTAAAAGTTTTGGCCACGCTTTTGAAGGAATTGTTCCCATGGGCGGATCGATCATCGGATGGATCAACAAATGGTTTATTATTCCAACCTTTGATTTCCTAAGCAGTTACATTGGGAACTACGGACTGATTATTTTGATTCTTACAATCTTAATAAAAATCATCCTCTTTTACCCTAACCATAAGTCGTACGTTTCGTCGGCCAAGATGCGTGTCCTCAAACCGGAAATACAAAAAATCAACGAAAAGTACCCCAAGAAAGAGGATGCCATGAAAAAGCAACAGGAGACCATGGCGCTCTACAAGAAGACTGGAGTCAACATGTTTGGCGGATGCCTGCCGATGCTTTTTCAACTCCCGATCCTCTTTGCCATGTTCCGCTTTTTCCCCACCTCCTTTGAGTTGCGTCAGCAAGGATTCCTTTGGGCCGCCGACCTCAGCACCTACGACTCCATCTGGGACATGCCCTTTACCATTCCCCTTTACGGAGACCACATCAGCCTCTTTGCCTTAATGATGGGCATATCGATGTATTTTTACGCCAAAATGAATCAGGGCCAAATGGACACCGGCGGCCAGCAAATGCCGGGCATGAACACCATGATGCTCTACTTTATGCCGGTCTTTATGGTGGTCATCTGTAACAACTTCTCCAGCGGCCTGAGCTACTACTACATGCTATCCAACCTCATCACCATTGGCCAAACATGGGTCATCCGCAAATATTTTGTCGACGACAAAAAGATCCTTGCCCAACTGCACGCCAAAGCCAACGCCCCCCAAGCCGCCAAACCCAAATCCAAATTCCAGCAACGCCTCGACGAAGCCTACAAACTTCAACAACAACGCGCGGAACAACAAAAGAAAAAACGATAACATTGTAGGGGCGGGTTTTACACCCGCCCTCTTCATTACCCGGCATGATCACACACAACATCACATCAATAAAAAAAAGCCTCCCCCCCAACATCAAATTGGTCGCAGTCTCCAAACTGCAACCATTGGAATCTATTTTAGAAGCATACCACACCGGCCACCGCCACTTTGGTGAAAACCGCCCCCAAGAATTTGCCACCAAACACCAACAACTCCCCAAAGACATTGTATGGCACTTCATCGGCCACCTCCAAACCAACAAGGTAAAGCTAGTCACTGGCAAAGCCCAATTAATCCACTCTGTCGATTCTGAACGACTATTGTTAGCCATAGAAAAAGAAGCCCTCAAACAGGGCATCCAACAAAGATGCCTTCTGGAAATCCATATCGCCACCGAAGAGACCAAATCAGGCTTTTCCTGGGAAGAAATTCCGGCGCTAACAACCAGCCCCACCTTCACCAACCTCAAAGCAGTCACCATCTGCGGCCTCATGGGTATGGCCTCCTTTGTCTCCGACCCCCAACAAATTCGAACCGAATTTCAAAAACTCAAGCAATATTTTGACCACCTCAAACAATCCACCTTTGCCCACAACCCCCACTTCTGTCACCTCTCCATGGGCATGTCCGGCGACTGGCCCATTGCAGTGGAGGAGGGGAGCACGCTTATCCGCGTAGGGTCTCAGATATTTGGATGAACCACTATATTTTTTTAATCATCTCAAACTGTTTCCCCAATATCTCAATATTCTTCGCCTTTAAAAATGACACGATTGAGTCACAGGAGGTATCGGTATTTATCAATTTCATTTTTGAAACCCTACTAAACTTGCTCACTTTCTCAAGCAACAACGACGCAACTCCGTTTCTCCGATAAGGCTTGTCAACTGCTATTTGTGTAACATCGCCCGATTCAGGCTCAAAAACGCAGTACCCTACAAGTTTTTTATCCACAAAAGCGCCCAAACTTAAAAAGCCCTCCTTTGCTCTTTGAATCGACTCAAAACTATTCTGCCATGAAGGATAAAAATCCCAAAAAGCTGAAACGGAAGGATGTTTTTCGATTTCAATCTTCTCAATGAGACAACGAGTGTCGACATTTTTAATTTGATAATCGACCTCCTCATTTTTCCATACAAAATAGTTTAACTCCCGCGTCACCTCAAAGCCAATATTTTGATAAACAGAAACCGCTTTTGTATTATGTTGCAACACTTCCAGCAGGTAATGATTAATATTTGCCTCCTTAAGATATGGAATTGAGTATTCAAAAATTTTTGTTGCCAAGCCTTTTCCCCTGTGCTCTTTAAGCGTCCCGGTTCCTGTATCGTAAGCCATTTTTATTCCATTGAAATTTCCCACGCCATTCAGCGTAAATGACACAATATCTTCATTTTCAAATGCGGCAAACGATAAGTTTGGGTCAAAGCCACGTCTTTTCCACATGGCTTGGAGTTCATGAACATTCAACTGAATATCGTAGTCGGCAAAAGCCTGACCAAATGCTTTGAAAATGGTTTCAAAGCTTGTGTTTTTAAGTGATTTTATTTCCATATTTAAATCGGTTAAGCACCTCCACAACCTTGTCAATATCCTCTTTTTGAACATAGGTTTGTGCAGAGTGAAAACGGATGGCAAATCGTCCGTTCACTTTTGTATGTGAGAGGTATACCTCCCCAGAAGCATTTATTGTTGACAAGAGTTTCTCAGAGATGGAATCATCTTCTGAACGAACACAAAAGAGGGTAAACCCAAGAAAGGGTGGTTTGAGAATTTCAAAATGACCAGATTGAGAAATCTGTTCAGCAAAATATTCGTTTAGTAAAATCTGCTCCCGTACTCTTTGGCGAATACCTTCGAGTCCAAATCCACGCAGGACAAACCATAGTTTAAGCGCACGAAACCGACGTCCGAGCGGTATCCCCCAATCCCTGTAATCGTTTACCTGTCCGCGTGTAGCGGTTTTAAGGTATTCGGGAAGGATGTCGAACGTGCGCACAAGCAGTTGGGAGTCTTTGACATAATAGAGAGAGCAGTCAAAATTCACAAACATCCACTTGTGGGGATTAAAGACAAAGGAGTCTGCATGCTCAATTCCGTTCCCGATATGGCGGTGTTCCGGAAGGAGGAGCGCCGTTCCGGCGTAGGCGCCATCCACATGGAGCCAAACGTTGTACTTTTTACAGATGGTAGCGATTTCTGCAATAGGGTCGATGGCAACAGTGCCCGTTGTGCCCAGCGCTGCAACCACACAGATGGGAATGAATCCTGCTGCCACGTCATCACAAATTGCCTTTTCAAGTTGCGAAGGAATCATCCTCTGATCGGAGTCGGTCTCTATTTTTACAAGGTTATTCCTGCCAATGCCTGCAACGCCAACCCCTTTTTCTATAGAGGAGTGCGCCTCTGATGAGCAGTAGACACGAAGTCCGCTCGGAACGCCTTCCAGATTGGATTTAAATTGAGTAGCCCGTTCTCTTGCAGTGATAATAGCTACCAGCGTAGCAGACGAAGCGCTGTCCTGAATCACGCCCGAAAAGGCGCTGGGCAACCCCGAAGCATCAGCCATCCACTCCATCATTCTCTGCTCCAACTCCGCAGCAGCCGGCGAAGTCTCCCACACCATGCACTGCGCCCCGATAGCTGCCGTAACCATCTCTCCCAATAGCGATTCGTAAGAGCTATTAGCAGGAAAGTAAGCGTGAAACGAAGGGTGCTGCCAATGGGTAATTCCCGGCATAATGATCGAATCTAAATCTTTGATGATGGCTTCAATCCCTTCACTAAGATGGGGCGCTTTGGAGGGAATATTGTCATAGATTTCTCTCGGTTTTGCACGCGATTTTACAGGTAGTTGTTTTAACTTCTCAAAATAGTCGTCAATCCAATCGATGATTCTATCGGCCTCAGCTCTGAAATTTTCTCGTTTAATCATTGTTTGATATTAAATTAATTCAATCTCCCCCTCAAACACAAACGTAGTAGGTCCCGTCAGCTTAACGTCATAAAACAAAGCTCCTTTGGTTAGAAAAGAGACCTGTAAATTGCCGCCAAGGGTTCGAATGGCATAGTCGTGAGGTTTACCTGATTCATCGATATCCTTATCTAAAGAGCGCATATAAGCAGCAATGGCCGAAGCAGTCACTCCTGTGCCACAAGCTAAGGTTTCGTCTTCCACACCACGCTCAAAAGTGCGGACAAAAAGCTTTCCGTCAGGCTCAACCTCCACAAAGTTGACGTTAGTACCTCCGGGCGCAAAATCGGGATGGTGTCTCCAGAAAGCGCCGCGCTCCCGTGCGTCAAGATTGGCAATGTCAGGTTCAAAAATCACTAAATGAGGAGAGCCTGTATCCATAAAAAAGCGATCGTTGTCAGAACAATGAACTTTATCAACATCATTCATCCCAAGGCAGACAAGCGCTTCTGATCCACGATGTCCCCTCACTTCTGCATGATGCAAACCGTCAACGGCAGAGAATTGATAGCGGCCAACCTTTCCGTTTGCGGCGTAGGCAACCAGGCAACGCCCGCCATTTCCGCACATGCTTCCCTCTTTGCCATTGGCGTTGTAGTAGCGCATGGTAAAATCAACATCGGGAGCGTTCCCGATCACCATAAGCCCGTCCGCACCGATTCCAAACCGACGGTCACATAGATAATAAATCTCTTTTTGAGATAGTTGTGGCATAACGGTACGACCGTCTACAATGACAAAGTCGTTTCCTGCCCCCTGATATTTGTAAAAATGCAGTTTCATAACAGCCGCAAATGTACAAAAATTGGCACGTATTTTGATAATCTCAAAAAAGTTAAATAATGTATTAAAGATGATGAAAAAAACAGGAACTATTTTATCAATAACGGCCCTTGTGTTGGCCGTAGTTGCTTTGGGATTCACCTTTACACAAAAGGAGAAACAGGTGAAGTATGTGTATGAGTCAGGGCCGATTGGATTGCAACAAGTGCAATTAGGCGAATCTACCTGGCCCGATTTTACCTACGCGGCAGAACATGCTGTCAAGACTGTCGTTCTTGTCAGGGTGGTGCAGCGGGATAGAGGGCGGCAAGAGGCGCCATCTTCGTTTCTTGAATATTTCTTTGGCTACGGCAACCCTCAACAGCCAAGGGAGCGTGCCGGATCCGCATCAGGGGTGATTATCTCTCCGGATGGCTATATTGTAACCAATAACCACGTAATAGAGGGAGCCGACGAAGTGACCGTGGTGCTTGAAAACAACCGCACCTTTACCGCTTTGGTGGTGGGAAGCGACCCCCTCACCGACATTGCCCTCCTCAGGATTGAAGCGGAGGGGCTACCCTTCTTAAAATTTGGCGATTCAGACGCATTGCGTTTGGGGCAGTGGGTGTTAGCTATAGGAAACCCCTACAACCTTACCTCTACCATTACAGCCGGAATTGTGAGCGCCAAAGGACGCAGCATGCCCTCTTCTGAGAGCACTGTAAATATTGAATCGTTTATACAAACCGATGCAGCCGTTAACAGAGGAAACAGCGGCGGAGCGCTGGTGACCGTGAACGGAGAGCTGGTGGGTATCAATACAGCCATTGCATCCAGAACAGGTTCATTTGCGGGTTACTCTTTTGCTGTGCCCAGCAGTATTGTAAAGAAGGTGGTAGAAGACCTCATCAAACATGGCTCCGTACAACGCGCTATATTGGGCATCAGCATGCAAAATCTTACCGACGAACTTGCTAATGAACATAAAATAAAAGAGCTAAAGGGAGTCTTTATTGCCGAAACCATTCCAGGAGGCGCCGCCGACAAAGCAGGCGTAAAAGCATCCGATGTGTTGCTTAGTATTAATGGGGTGGCTGTAAACACTCCTTCGTCCGTTCAAGAACAGATTAACCGTTACTACCCCAATGACAAAGTGGAGCTTAAAGTGCTGCGTGATGGAAAGGAGCTAAAATTAAGCGCTGTACTTCAAAATCGTTCTGATAATACGGATGGTGCGCAAAAAGGAGAAGAAGGTGCATCTGCCATTTTGGGAGCAAAGCTTCAACCGGCTGAACGAGCTTTGAGAGAAAAGTTGGGAATACGATCGGGATTGGAAGTGGTATCGCTCACCAAAGATGGTGCTTTGCAAAAAGTGGGCGTAGAGGCAGGCTTTGTCATTACGCACATTAACCAGACTGCGATCTCTTCTCTAAGCGAGTTGGAAAACCTCCTTTCACGCAACCGGCGCAAAGGATTGCTGATCGAAGGGAAGTATCCAGACGGGACGACCGCATATTACGCATTAGGACTATAATCTCTTTCAATATCTATTTTGAAAGGACGAAACCTCGTCCTTTCATTTTTTTTCGTATATTTGCAGGCTATAATCATCCGTAACGCATGAGACAATTAAAGATCACAAAATCGATTACCAACAGAGAGAGCGCCTCCTTGGATAAGTATCTTCAAGAGATAGGAAGAGAGGAACTTATATCTGTAGAAGAGGAGGTGGAGCTGGCGCAGAGAATCCGCAAAGGAGAGCAGGAGGCATTGGAAAAGTTGACAAGGGCTAATCTCCGTTTTGTGGTTTCGGTCGCCAAACAATACCAGAATCAAGGGTTGAGTCTGCCCGATTTGATCAATGAGGGGAACCTGGGACTGATTAAAGCAGCGGAAAAGTTTGATGAAACGCGTGGATTTAAATTCATCTCTTACGCTGTGTGGTGGATTCGACAATCTATCTTACAGGCGCTGGCAGAGCAGTCCCGTATTGTGCGACTGCCTCTGAATCAAGTGGGCTCTCTAAACAAAATCAACCGGGCGCTCTCCAAATTTGAGCAGGAGAACGAGCGGGTGCCGTCTCCGGACGAGTTATCGGAAATTTTGGATATTCCAAGAGACAAAATCGCCGATACACTCAGGGTGTCGGGGCGCCACGTATCTGTTGACGCTCCTTTTGTGGATGGAGAAGATAATAACCTCTTAGACGTTTTGGTGAATAATGACTCTCCCAATGCCGACAGAGGATTGGTCAACGAGTCTTTAAATAAAGAGATTGAACGAGCGCTCTCAACACTCACAGAGCGTGAGAGGGATATTGTCAAATATTTCTTTGGCATCGGAACCCAGGAGATGACGTTGGAGGAGATTGGAGAGTATTTTGGGTTGACCCGAGAGCGGGTACGGCAAATTAAGGAAAAGGCGATCCGTCGTCTTCGCCACAGCGCGCGTAGTAAATTGCTTAAGTCATACCTTGGATAGTTATGTATATAGGCCCCCACGTAAGCGCCTCAGGAGGCGTGGAGAACGCCCCGCTCAATGCTGCAGCGGTTGGCGCCAATGCCTTTGCTCTCTTTACCAAAAACCAACGTCAATGGACGGCTCCACCGCTCTCTGAATCCAGCATCGCCCTTTTTAAAGAGCGCTGCGCTCAGCATGGGTTTAGCCCCGACTTTATCCTTCCGCACGATAGTTACCTCATCAATCCGGGACACCCGGATCCCGAATCTTTAAAAAAGTCCCGCGAAGCCCTGTTGGAAGAGATGTTGCGTTGCCAACAACTCGGCCTCAAATTGCTCAATTTTCACCCCGGCGGACATTTGGGTCTGACCTCTATTGAGGCGTGTCTTTCAACTGTAGCTCAATCTATTAACTATGTTCTAGAGCGTACTCAGGACGTCATCGCTGTTATAGAAAACACTGCAGGACAAGGCTCTAACGTTGGTTTTAAGTTTGAGCACTTGGCCTCAATGATTGATCAGGTATCAGACAAGTCGCGGGTTGGGGTGTGTATTGACACCTGCCACGCCTTTACTTCCGGTTATGACATTGCCAATCCTGAGTCCTATATAGAGACTTGGAAGCATTTTGACAAAACAGTCGGTTTTGGGTACCTGAAAGCAATCCATTTAAATGACAGCAAAAAAGCGCTTGGAACACATGTCGACAGGCACGAAAGCATTGGCAAAGGCTTCTTAGGGACCTCTTTCTTTGAACGCTTTATGAAAGACGAGCGCTTTGCCTCCATCCCCCTCATCCTCGAAACCCCCGACGACTCATTGTGGAAAGAGGAGATTCAATGGTTAAGAACACTACATACTTGATTCATGGCAGATTTTTTAGCGCCCGTCCTCGACTCTCCCTTTCTTCCGTTGCTGATCTTTTTGGCGAGGGTGTGCGACGTTACGTTGGGGACTTTGCGTATCATTTTTGTCTCCAAGGGGCGAAAAAATTTAGCACCAATCGTGGCTTTTTTTGAAGTGCTCATTTGGATTATTGTAATCAGTGAGTTACTCTCCCATGCCAACAATCTCTTCTCTTATGTGTGTTATGCAGGCGGGTACGCTACCGGTAGCTATGTGGGAATCTATGTAGAGGAGCGCATTGCCATGGGCATCCAATTGGTACAGGTCTACACCAAAAAGAGCGGAGACGGATTGGTACGCCTGCTCAATCAAGAGAACTTTGGGGCGACTGTGATTCAGGGAGAGGGGGTAAACGGAGCTGTATCCATTGTGCAGACGGTGGTCAATCGTAAGAATATGTCGCGAGTAAAAACAATCATTAATGATTTTGATCCCGATGTTTTTTATGTGATGACCGATACAAAGACGGTGCAGCGAGGTATATTTCCCATTATTGGCCCAAAACGATTTGGCACGCAACGAGAACGCCCCGGCAAATAGATTTATAACCAATACTTAACCTAATACATCAACTACTCATGTCATTTTTTGAACACATTGGCCGCGCCCTTAACGTCTTTAGCAACAGTTTAGGCATCCCCCTCTTTTTGGTACTGATTGGCGGCGGACTCTTTTTTTTGATCTATTCCGGTTTTATACCCTTGCGTTACTATTGGAAGGCCATACAATCCTTGCGAAAAAAGGAGGACGACGCTCCCGGGCAGATCAGTTCCCTGCAAGCGTTAGCTACGGCCATAGCCTCTACAACGGGCATGGGAAACATCAGCGGGGTGGCGGTCGCCATCACCATAGGAGGGCCGGGCGCCATCTTTTGGATGTGGGTGAGCGCCTGTGTGGGTATGGCCACCAAATTCTTTGAAGGTACGTTGGCCATCATGTACAAAGGTAAAGATAGCGAAGGAGTGATCCAAGGAGGCCCCATGTACATGATTATGACAGGTCTTGGAAAAAAATGGAAACCTTTGGCCGTCTTCTTCTCTATTTTTGGACTGATTGGTACCCTTTGCCTGATGCAAGCCAACCAATTGACAGAAGCCTTTACCTCTGTGGTTACCACACCGGCAGGTATAGAAAATACATTGCTGCTTAGGTTTATGATTGGAGTAGTGATCTGTATCCTGGTATCTCTTGTGATTTTAGGAGGCATTAAGCGAATCAGCGCTGCAGCCACCAGAATCGTACCGGGTATGGTGGCGCTCTACTTTTTGATTGTCCTATATATCATTATTACCCATTTGCCGGCAGTACCGGAAGTCTTTGCATCGATCTTCCGTGGCGCCTTTAACTTTGAGGCCGGCGCAGGCGGCTTTGCCGGATCGGTCATTGTAATTGGCGCACGCAGGGCGGCCTTTGTAAATGAGGCGGGGGTGGGAACCGCCGCCATGATGCACGGCGCCTCCAAAAACACACAACCTGCCCGAGAGGGATTGGTGGCCATGATCGCCCCTTCCATTGACTCAGGCTTGATCTGTACCTTAACGGCGCTGGCGATTTTGATTAACGGACAATACGATACAAGTCAAGTACAAGGGATTCAAATAGCCTTGGACTCCTTTAGGGCTTCTATTCCGGGGGTTGGACACTATCTGCTTTTGATCGTAGCGTTTATCTTTGCTTTTTCTACCATGTTCTCCTACTCGTACTATGGTATCAAGTGTACCAACTTTCTCTTTGGCGCCAAAAACGCCTCCTATTACAACTACTTCTTTTTGGTTATGTTGATTTTAGGCGCGGTCATTCCATTAAGCGCCGTGGTCGATATTATTGACATTGCTTTTGCCTTTATGGCATTTTGCACCATGTTCACGCTCTTTGTGCTGGCGCCCAAGGCCAAACAGGAGATTAAAAGGTATTTCAAGTAATTTTTATGCAACCCATAGAGTCGATCATTTTTGACGAAATCAAAAAAGCCGTTGAAACGGTATACAACCAACCGGTCGTTCCTGCACTCATCCAACTTCAGGCCACCCGTAAAGAGTTTGACGGCGATATCACTGCGGTGATGTTCCCCTTGCTCAAAATGAGCCGCAAATCACCTGAACAAACCGGAGAAGAGATCGGGGCGTATTTAAAAGAGAAGCTGCCTCTGATTGATTCCTATCAGGTGATTAAGGGCTTTCTCAACCTAAAATTCAGCCCTGCATTCTGGTTGGAGCGAATGAAGACCATGGCCGCTACCCCCCAATTTGGACAGCACCCCGATAACGGTAAAACCATCATGGTAGAGTACTCCTCTCCCAATACCAACAAGCCGCTGCATCTGGGGCACATCCGAAACAATTTGTTGGGATGGTCGGTCTCAAAACTGTTGGAAGCAAACGGGTATAAAGTGATGAAAGTCAACTTAGTCAATGATCGTGGCGTACATATCTGTAAGTCGATGATTGCCTGGCAGCGATCCGGCCATGGAGAGACGCCTCTATCATCGGGCATCAAAGGCGACCACTTGGTAGGTAAATACTATGTATTGTTTGACCAGGCGTATAAAAGTGAAATAGAGGCGTTAAAACTACAGAATGTACCTCAGGAAGTAGCAGAGAAAGAGGCCCCGGTTCTATCCGAAGCACATGAGATGCTGAGAAAGTGGGAGCAAGGGGATCCGGCCACCATTCAACTCTGGGAAACGATGAACAGTTGGGTATATGAAGGATTTGACGCCACATACAAACGGTTGGGCGTCTCTTTTGATAAGATCTATTACGAGTCCCAAACATACCTGCTTGGCAAATCGCTTGTACAAGAGGGATTGGATAAAGGGGTGTTGTATCAGAAAGAGGATGGATCGGTGTGGTGCGATTTAACGGGAGACGGATTAGATCATAAGTTGTTGCTGCGCGCAGACGGCACATCCGTTTACATGACACAAGACCTGGGTACGGCCCAACAGCGCTATCAGGAGTTCCCATCCGAGGAGATGATTTATGTGGTAGGAAATGAGCAAAATTATCATTTTCAAGTATTAAGACTCATTCTCAAAAAGATGGGATTCGCTTGGGCTGACTCCATCTACCACCTCTCTTACGGCATGGTTGAGCTGCCACAGGGCAAGATGAAATCGCGCGAAGGTACCGTGGTGGACGCCGACGACCTGATGGAGGGAATGGTTCAAACAGCCAGGGAGACTTCAATCGAGCTGGGTAAGTTAGAAGAGATGCCTGCGACAGAGCGCGAAGAGCTTTTTGAGATGTTGGGCTTGGGCGCATTAAAGTACTTTATCCTTAAAGTCGACCCCAAAAAAACCATGCTCTTTGACCCCAAAGAATCCATCGATTTTAACGGCAATACAGGTCCCTTTATCCAATATACCCATGCACGAATCAAATCGGTTTTGCGCAAGGCGGGGGAGCAGGGATACGCTCCGGCGTGCACTGAGGCTCCCTTGTTAGATCGGGAGGTATCGCTCATTAAAACGCTAAACGACTACCCTGAGCGCATCAAAGAGGCAGGAATGGCACACTCTCCCGCCATCGTAGCCAACTACGCCTTTGAGTTGGCCAAAGAGTTTAACCAGTTTTACCATGAGGTGTCGGTGCTTAAAGAGCCAAACCAAAAAGTATTGATACAAAGACTTCTTCTCTTGGAGCAGATGGCCAAAGTGCTGACCCATGCCATGGATATCCTGGGTATCAAACTTCCGGATCGAATGTAATGCAGGGCTCCCAGATACCTCCGGACGCTTTTCTCCCCACTTCCCGCAAAGAGTTGGAAACAAGAGGTTGGAGCAATGCCGACATTATCCTCTTTTCAGGCGATGCTTACGTCGACCATCCGTCGTTTGGCATGGCCGTCATCGGTAGGGTGCTCCAAGCACAAGGTTACCGTGTAGCCATTGTGCCCCAACCCAATTGGAGGGATGATTTGAGGGACTTTACCAAACTGGGGCGTCCGCGCCTCTTTTTTGGAGTGGGTTCCGGAAGCATGGATTCGATGGTCAATCACTATACTGCCGCAAAGCGGCTTCGAAGCAACGACGCCTATACGCCTGATGGCAAAGCGGGCGCACGCCCAGACCGGGCAGTAACGGTCTACAGCCGTATTCTCAAACGACTCTTCCCGGACGTGCCGGTGGTGATTGGGGGCATAGAAGCATCACTTAGACGTTTAAGTCATTATGACTATTGGGAAGATAGATGGCACCCTTCTGTAATCGTAGAGAGCGTGGCAGACTATCTGGTCTATGGGATGGGTGAAAAAGCGATTACCGAATTGGCCCAAAAGATGAGACTTGGCGTAGATACAAAGGAGTTGCGCCGGACCCCTCAGATTGCATTCTTAGCGCACCCGGGAACTCCTCTCCCTGATGATGCTCTGATTCTCAATAGCTTTGAAGCATGTCGGCAAAGTCATCTTGCATGTATTGACAACTTTAACATCATCGAAAGAGAGGCCAACCGTAGATACGCATCGATATTGGCAGAGCCGGTTGGCGATGGCTACATCGTAGTGAATCCTCCCTATCCACCGATGACTTCGGACCAGATCGACGCCATATACGACCTCCCCTATACCCGTTTGCCCCATCCGCGTTACAAAGGAAAACAGATCCCCGCTTACGAAATGGTCAAGCACTCCATCATCTTGCATCGCGGATGCTTTGGCGGCTGCAGCTTTTGCACCTTGGCGGCCCATCAGGGAAAACAAATTGTTTCCAGATCAGAAGATTCTGTGATCAAGGAGGTAAGGGCACAGGTCTCGCATCCCGATTTTAAAGGCGTGCTCTCCGATTTGGGCGGTCCATCTGCCAACATGTATGGCATGCAGGGCAAAAATAGTGTGCTATGTGATTCATGTGTACGCACCTCTTGTTTATTCCCTAAAATGTGTAAAAACCTGCAACACGACCATAGCCGCCTGACAGAGCTATACAGATCGGTGCGTAGAGAGCCGGGCATCCGGCACGTTTTTATTGGAAGCGGTATTCGTTACGATCTTTTGGTTGACGAAAGTGGCTTTAGGGGCAAGGATGGGCGCGACTACTTTACCGAAGTGATGCGGCACCACTTGTCCGGACGAATCAAAGTGGCGCCGGAGCACACAGAAGAGCATGTACTAAACTACATGAGAAAACCGTCATTTGCCCTCTTTGAGCGTCTTAGAGCTTACTTTAACCAGATAAATACTCAGGAGCAGTTGAATCTCCAATTGATTCCCTATTTTATATCATCCCACCCTGGCTGTACGGAATACGACATGGCCGCTCTGTCTAAGAAACTACAAATAAATAAGATGAATGTGGAGCAGGTGCAAGATTATACCCCTACGCCCATGACCTGCGCCTCGGTCATGTTCTACACAAAAAGAGATCCCAAGACCGGGAATGGGCTATTTGTTGCACGTAAAGAGACCTTGAAAATGAGGCAAAAAACATATTTTTTTAAAAAAAAATGACGTCAGATGTTTGAGTTTTTATTTTTTGCTGTATACTTGCATCAAAATTTGTACTGTTTAAAATGAACACCCACATTATAGAACCAAACAAACGCAGATCGGTAGTTAGTTACGCCAACTTGTCTCCCGAACTACTCACTATTATTAAAGAAAAGTATCCGCGTGGTTATGCCGACTACATGGATGAGATTTTGAAAATATCCAAACCTGATGGAACTTTTTTTCACGCCATTAAGATCGAAACGACCGATGCCATCTATTTGGTGAAGGTTGATGTAAAGATTGACGATTATGCCGAAGTCGAGAAAGATATCTTTGGAGACCACTCTGTTTCAGCAGGCGGTGAAGACGACGATGGATTTCCCGACAGCGACGATGGCTCCGGAGGATTTGCCGACGAAGATGGCGAACCGGTAGACGGAGACTCCGACAACGATGACTGATTATGAACATGATGCTGCATGATGCAGAGACTCTTTTTGCCCATTTCCACATTGCTCAAGCGTATGCCAGAACAGCGCATGTTGCTTATTTTGGCCATGTGCACCGGTTTGGGATGCGGCTTGGCGGCTGTACTCCTAAAACACGCCATTCATAGCGTACAACTACTCCTTACCGGCTGGTTCAACGCTTCTGCCGACAGTTTGCTCTTTATTATCTATCCGGGAATAGGCATGTTGCTTGCGTTCCTGCTTGTAAAGTTTGTGATTAAGGACAACATTGGGCACGGCGTGACCAGAGTACTGCACGCCATCTCTCGCCATGAATCCAAAATAAAAGCGCACAACACCTGGTCATCTATGGCCGCCAGTTCGGTCACCATCGGATTTGGCGGTTCTGTAGGGGCAGAGGCGCCTATCGTATATACGGGCGCCGCCATCGGCTCCAACATTGCGCATGTACTTGGATTGAATTACAGGCAAATGACGCTTTTGCTCGGTTGTGGAGCAGCCGGTGCGGTAGCAGGAATCTTTAAGGCTCCTTTGGCCGGCATCCTTTTTACGTTGGAGATCCTGATGTTTAACCTCTCCATCGCCTCAATTCTCCCCTTGCTCATCAGCTCGATT
>WQYK01000015.1 GCA_009781275.1 Bacteroidales bacterium
CGGCGATTCGTTTGGGATAGAAGAGGTCTAACGCTTCCATCTTCTCTCCGGAGCTTACAAATTTGATGGGTTTTTGCACCACAGCGCGGATTGAGAGGGCGGCACCGCCGCGGGTGTCTCCGTCCAATTTGGTGAGTACCACGCCGTCAAAGTTGAGCCGCTCGTTAAAGGCGCGGGCGGTCTCTACGGCGTCTTGGCCGGTCATGGAGTCTACTACAAAGAGCGTTTCGTTGGGGTCGATGGCATCTTTGATCGCTTTGATTTCGGACATCATCTGCTCGTCAATGGCAAGGCGCCCGGCGGTGTCAACGATCACCACGTCATAGCCCATGGTTTTGGCGTGTTTGACCGCTTTTTGGGCAATGTTTACCGGCTGCATGTTGCCCTCTTCTGTGTAGATATCTGCACCGATTTGGGCGGCCAACACTTTGAGCTGCTCTATGGCTGCGGGGCGGTAGACGTCGCAGGCGGTGAGGAGGGGGCGCATGCTCTTTTTGGATTTGAGCATAAGGGCTAATTTGCCGGAGAAGGTGGTTTTACCCGATCCTTGTAAGCCGGCGACCAGGATGATAAGGGGCTTTGGGCCTTTGAGGTTGAGTTCGACGGCTTCTCCGCCCATGAGCAGCGCCAGCTCGTCGTGGACGATTTTGGTCATCATTTGGCCGGGGCGTACTGCTTTTAAAACGTCTTGGCCTAGGGCTTTTTGTTTGACTTCGTCACAAAAGTTTTTTGCGACTTTGTAGCTGACGTCGGCGTCTAACAGCGCTTTGCGGATATCCTTGAGCGTTTCTGCGACGTTGATTTCGGTGATGCGGCCTTCGCCTTTTAGTATTTTGAACGATTGCTCTAATCGGTCTATCAGGTTTTCGAACATGTGGTTTGTGTTTAATCGTCAATCATTAGTTTTCCTAATCCTTGGCGGATGATGATCGGAACGCCGGAGGTGCAGTCTACTACGGTGGAGGGCTCCATGCTGCCGGTGCCTCCGTCGACCACCAAATCGATCAGGTGGCCGTAGTGTTCGTGGATCCATTCGGGGTCGCAGATGTATTCGGGGTATTCTTCGTTTTGCGGTAGTGAGGTGTTTAGGATGGGGCGTCCTAACTCTTTGACAATTTCTCGGATGATGTTGTTGTCGGGGACTCGGATGCCTACGGTCTTCTTTTTGCTTTTAAAGAGTTTGGGGACTTGGTTGCTCGCTTCTAAGATAAAGGTAAAGGGGCCGGGAAGGTGGTGCTTCATCAACTTAAAGATGGCGTTGGGGATCGGTTTGCAGTAGAGGGAGAGTTGACTTAAATCGGCGCAGATAAAGGAGAAGAGGTTTTTGGCAACATCTTCTTCTTTGATTGCTTCGACCGCTTCTGCGGCCTGAAGACGGTCGATGGCGCATCCCAAGCCGTAGAGTGTGTCGGTGGGATAGACTACAATCCCTCCTCTATCTAAGATATTTACTACCTGCTCGATGGCTCGTGGCTGAGGGTTTTGGGGATAGATTTTAATCAGCATGGAGAAAGAGGGAGGTTAGAGTTGATCGGAGTAGTAGGCCGGGGCAATGTCGCGCTGGTTGTAGCGCATGGCCATCACCTGTCCGTAGGCTCCTGCGGTGCAGAGCGCGATAAAATCGCCGCGTTGGGTTTGGGGCAGCAATACCGATTTGGCAAAGCGGTCGCTCGACTCGCACACAGGCCCCACCACCTGATAACGCATGTCGCGTCCTTTGGAGGAGAGGTTGACGATGTGGTGGTGTGCGCTATAGAGTGCAGGACGAATCAGGTCGTTCATTCCGGCGTCCAAGATGGCAAATTTGATCCCCCTGCCCTTTTTGACGTAGATCACACGGCTAATCAAGTAGCCGCATTGGGCCACTAAGGCGCGTCCGGGTTCAAAGTGAACCTCTTGTCCTGGAAGCACGATTAAGTTTTGATGAATCAGTTCAAAGAAGGAGTTGAAGTCGACAATACGGTGCTCAAACGGAGCATGATAGTTAACGCCTAAGCCTCCGCCAAGGTTCACCACCGGCAGCTCCGCTCCTTTGTTTACAAACCAGCGCTGAAACTCATTGACGCGGTGACAAAGCGCTTTAAATACGCCGATGTTGGTAATTTGTGAACCTACATGAAAGTGGAGTCCAATGAGCTGTACATGAGTGCAACGGGAAACCACGTCCCACACCTGATCAAACATCCAGTGGCTGATGCCAAATTTGTTTTGCGCTTTTCCCGTGGTGATGTATTTATGGGTGTGCGCATCAACGTCCGGATTGATCCGTAAGGAGATGCGTGCCTTTTTGCCCAAACCTGCCGCCAAATTGTTGATCACCTCAATTTCCGGAATCGATTCGCAGTTAAAGCTAAAAATGTCTCCCTTTAGCGCGGTGATGATCTCTTTATCTGTTTTTCCCACTCCCGCAAAGACGACTTTTTGGGGATCAAATCCGCTTTGGAGCGCCAAAGTCACCTCGTTTCCGCTGACGCAGTCGGCGCCCAGACCTGCCAGCCGTATCTCTTCTAAAATACGGTCGTTGGCGTTGGCTTTAAGCGCATAGTGGGCGTGGTAGCCATATTTATTTAAACATGAGGTGTAAACACCCAACGTCTCTTTAAGCAAAGAGAGGTCGTAGTAGTAAAAGGGGGTCTCCCATTTTTCAAAAGCTGCCGGATTGATCATGATGTTTTTTGATTAGTTGGGCGCAAATTTAGCGTTTTTCGTCAAAATGACTACCTTTGTAAAAAAAATATTGAGATGAATCAGATGAAACCAACTAAAAAAGAGTTACTAAAAGAAACCGTTCAGCACATCGACATCACCAGGATCGATGCAGTGCCTTTGATTGACGCCATGCGCCAAATGTCCTTCTCTTCACGGGATACGGCCTCTGCGGCCGACATTTTGCAATTGATGATCAACGATCCAGAGAGCACCAACTGGCTCACTTTGGCCGGAAGCACCAGCGCCGGCGGCTGTATGCAGGTCTATGTAGATATGGTGCGCTTTAACATGATCGACTGTGTGGTCTCCACCGGCGCATCGATCATCGATATGGACTTTTTTGAGGCGTTGGGTTACAAACATTATAAAGGTACCCCTTTTATTGACGACTCCCTGCTCCGCAACCACTACATTGACCGTATTTACGACACCTATATTGACGAAGAGGAGTTGCAGGATTGCGACCGCACCATTAAAGAGATTGCCGACACGTTGGAGCCGCGCCCCTACTCTTCTCGCGAGTTTATTTGGGAGATCGGGAAGTGGCTGACTCTACATGCAAAAAAGACAAACTCATTGGTACAAACGTGCTTTGAACACAACGTTCCCATTTTTGTACCCGCCTTCTCTGACTGTAGCGCCGGCTTTGGTTTGGTGCTTCATCAGGTAGAGCGCATGAAAGAGGGCAAACCTTACCTTACCATTGACTCCGTAGCAGACTTTAGGGAGCTTACAGAGATCAAGTTAAAGGCCAAAACGAGCGGACTGTTTATGATTGGCGGAGGCGTTCCCAAGAACTTTGCACAAGATACCGTTGTGTGCGCCGAGTGTTTGGGGATTGATGTGCCCATGCACCAGTACGCCATCCAAATAACGGTGGCCGATGTGCGCGACGGCGCCTGCTCCAGCTCTACCTTAAAAGAGGCCTCCTCATGGGGAAAGGTAAACACTGTGCACGAGCAGATGGTCTATGCAGAGGCCACTACTGTGACGCCCCTCATTGTTGGATACGCTTATCACAAGGGAGATTGGAAAAAGCGAAAGAAGTACGAGTGGGCTAAGTTGTATCTATAAAAAAGAGGGCGCCTTGAATGGGCGCCCTCTCTCATTATTTGAAAATGAAATCGATTTATGTAATGGGATCTTCTACTGCTCTTTCTCCGCCAAGTATTGGGAAGACGTAAGTTAGTAAAAAGAGAATGACGCCAATTACGCCTCCAATGGCGGCCATGAGCCAGCCGTTGGTTACGACGCTGTTGAATAGTTGTAGTAGCATGAGTTTATAAATTTAATTGTTTATGATTTATGATTTGTTTAATGTAAAAGGGCGTCGTAGATGCGAGCGCCCTTATTTTTAATATCAGTACACTTTTAACTTGTCTAAACTGTGTCTATTAAAAGAATTCGTCGATAATCCAGGTAATGAGGTAATAGAGCCCGTAAGCTACGAGTACGCCCAATGCGCCAAAAATACCAAACATAAGGCCTGAGCTGTTGCCAATTACGTTGAAAATCGATTCAAAAAAATTACCGAACGAGGTTGATGCTAAAATTGTTGCTAACATAATAATTCAAATTTTAAAAAATATTTACCGACCCTTAAGGTGTTTCGGCGTAACCTCCCTACTCTGTTTGGGATTTTCGGGTCAATCCTCCCAAATTTGCTACTACCACCAAGGAGTACCACCAAATACTCCAAGCGCAGTGAGAAGGAGAAGAATGACTCCAATCACGCCGGCAATACCAGCCATCCACCAGGGATTGGTCACGATCGAATCAAATAAAAGTTTCATCATAAGAGTAAAATTTTGATTGTTAATAATTTATAATTAGGTTTTGATTTTAGGACATTAGAACATCTATAAACGGTACAAAGTTAATTTATTTTTTTTAGGAAACAAGCAAAAAGATTAAAATTTTTTCAAATGAGCGGGACGAAGCAGGTCGGTGGCTGTTTTTACCGGATTAAATGTATGGGCGGGAACTTCAATAAAGTGGGTATTCCACCTGCTCATGGCTCCGTTCCACAGACCGGGAAGTTCCAGTACCTTGATCGCATCGCCGTCTTTGCTCTTTTGGGAGATAAAGCCGGTGGCGGGGTCGCTGTGGAGGCGTAACGGGTAGGCCGATCCTTTGTAGTCTTTATAGGAGCAGACAATGTCTACCGGATTAAAGTGGGTTGAGGCGGCAAGGAGCGCTGTTGCGTCAGCGGGAGGGAGTTGCGCCGTCTCCAATATTTGGAGTGAGGTCATGCCGTTTGCGTCGCGGACAATAAAGGGCCCGCCTCCGGGCTCTCCGCTGTTTTTTACCACGCCGCACACGCGGAGGGGGCGGTCAAGGAGCGTCCGGATGGTGGCGGCGTACTCCTCTTCCTTTGTTTGGGGCAGTGTAACGGAGAAATATTTCTCCAAAAAGAGGGCAGCTTCCTTAACTTTTATTGGTGAATCGTTCTGTTCCAGCTGATTAAGCATATTTAAGATGTAAGCGCGAAGCTGGAGTAATTTTCCGCACAGAATCTTCTTCCACCGGATGGTGTCGGCCAATTGCTCTTCTCTGACTACGTTGTCGATGTTTTTTATAAAGACCACGTCGTCGTGGAGCTCATTGAGATTCTCTAAGAGCGCGCCGTGTCCGCCCGGGCGAAAAAGGAGCGTCCCGTCTTTTTGCCTAAAGGCCCTGTTTTGAAGGTCTGCAGCAATGGTGTCGGTATATGGCTTTTGTTCAGAGAAAGTGATTTTGTACTTAACGCCAAATCTTTTTTCGTAGCTGCGGAGCGATTGAGCTGTCAACTCCTCAAAACGTGGGCGATGCTCCGGAGAGACCGTAAAGTGTATCTTGGCCACGCCGCGCCCATCTTTTGCGTAGAGCGCCGCCTCTACCAAATGTTCTTCAAAAGCTGTTCTTACGACAGAGTCGTAGCGGTGAAAAGCAAGGAGTCCCTTGGGTAATGAGCCGTAACAAAGCCCCTGGTCTAAGAGAAGCGTTTGCAAAATCGACTTTCTGTCGGAGAGGGTGCAGTGCGGGTCGGAAGCAAGCAAGGGGTAGAAGGCAAAGTCCCTTAAGGAGTCAAAAAATTGGGCGGCGTCACCCGATAGCGGCGCCTGCGGGTTTTGCTCCAAAAGCGACAGCGCTTGGTACAACTCTTTAAACATACGGGTGGCTGCTCCGGAGGCGGGGACAAACTTGGTTCTGCTCCCACCCCACCCTTCATATCTCATGAGTAACTCTTCCTGTTCTTGATCATCAAGAAGATGCACCCCTCTTCCCACAACGGCGGGGGCCAGAACGTTCAAGAACGAAAATCCGCTTTCAAAAAACCGGAGCTGCTCTTCGACCTGCCTGGGATCGATTTCGAGTGCAGCCATCTGTTCGATATCTTTGGGAGAAAACATCATATTATTATCTAATTCCAAACCCTAATGCTTTAATTACTTTTGGTGGGATTACATCCAGAACGACTCCCTTTAAGGCCCAACCCGAATTGTCCCTGCGGTACGTATATGCAGAACGGAGTGGTTCAAAATGTTCGGGAGCGACCCTGAGTCTGAAATCCTCTTCAAATATAGGAAAAATTTGGTTCATCACCAAAAAAAGCGCCTCTTCAAATCCCTTTGGCGTCTCGGGCAAAGCAATAGATTTAACGGACGGAGTTGGCAGAGAGAAATTTTTTAGCGCTTTCCACTCAAAAAAGTTGGCTGTGGCGCGCGCGATGGTGATTGTTGCATTGCGCTTTCCTTCTACGGAGTAGCCGGCAATGTGGGTGGTTGCTAAAGTGGTCATGTCCAAAACCATTTTTGATATGGCCGGTTCATGTTCCCAGACGTCCAATACCACTGCGCTCATCTTGGGTGCAAAACGTACCAACGCTGTTTCGTCTACCACCTCTCCCCGAGAAGTGTTGATAAAGATGGGCGTCCTTGTGAGCAGCTCAAAAAAGGAGACGTCTGCCAAATGGCGGGTGTCGGGCTGGAGCGGCACGTGCAGGGAGATGACGTTGGCCTTTGCCAAAAGCGCTTCGAGGGATACAAAACCTGCTCCTCCCTCTTGCAGTGCACGGGGAGGGTCGTTGAGCAGCACTTTCATGCCTAAAGCTTGTGCCATGGCTGCCACCCTGCTTCCAATGTTTCCGACACCGATCACGCCCAATGTGAGGTCTTTGATCTTTTTTCTCTGGCGATAGACCACCGACATAAGGGCTGTCAGCACATACTGCGCTACTGCTGCTGTGTTACACCCCTTTGCATGCGCCACCTCGATTCCCGACCGTGAGCAATAGTCCATATCTATATGGTCGGTGCCCGCAGTTGCCGTACCGATAAACGATATGGTTGACCCTTCTAAAAGTGCGGGGGTGCAATGTGTACGTGTGCGGATAATCATCCCGTCCACACCCTCTAAGGTCTTTCTGTTGATTTCGGATCCTTTAAGATAGCATACGTCGGCGTATGGCTCAAAAACACCTTTAATAAAAGGGATCTCCAGGTCGATGACTAACTTTTTTTTCTCTGTTGTCATTAGTACAAAATGAGTTCGGTAATCAATGTCTTTCCCATTGCGTTGTTGATTTTTAGGATAATGTTTTTTCGTTCGGTAAACAAGTAACTGCGAACAACTGACGACCGCAGTTGAACATAGAGTTTTCCCTCTTTGAGGCTCTTTTGTCTTGTGGCGGAGGCAATTGAGGGGCCCAGCAACTCATCCCACAGTGCGGAGACACGAACCTCGTCCAGTCCCGATTCCAAGCCCATTTCCTTAATATAGAGCGATAAAACCTCTTTAATAGATTTAACCTTTTCGCGTTTCATGCCTCCCCCCTTTTTATCACTCCGTTGTTCACATCAAAAATAGCGTACTCATTTGTGAATTGATTGATCACGCTCTCCATTCTTGCTTTATTGCTGTCGGTGATAAAGATCTGTCCAAAGTGCTCCTGCGCCACCAACTTTAGGAGATGGGCCACCCTGTTCATGTCCAATTTATCAAAGACATCGTCCAGCAACAGCATTGACGCAGTCCCGGAGCGATGTTTCATTACTTCAAATTGAGCCAATTTGAGCGCCAGTAAGAATGTTTTTTGCTGCCCCTGCGATCCAAATTTTCTGACTGAATGGTGATTTAGCATAAACACCACATCATCTCGGTGAATGCCCAAAGAGGTGAATCCCAATGCCTGATCGCGTGAGAACGACTCTTTAAGCAGAGACTCTAACGACGAGTTTTCTAAATCGGAGCGGTAAGAGAGGCTTAACTCTTCTGCTTTTCCCGAAAGGATGGCGTAGTACTTTTGGGCTTCGGGAGCAAGGCGTTTGCATAGATCGACACGTTTTTGGTAGATGACGGTCGCTTTTGCCGACAATTGAAGATCGAACGCCTCGATCATTCCGACGTTGGATCCTCCCTGCTTAAGGTATTGGTTTCGTTGAATAAGAATTTTATTGTATTGCTGCAAAACAGATAGATAAGAGAGATCCATTTGTGAAAGAAGCGCATTCAAAAAACGCCTTCGCTCCTCTGCAGATCCATGAATGAGCTGGGTGTCTGACGGTGAAATCATTACTATGGGCAGCAGTCCCAAGTGTTCTGAGAATCTTGCGTAATTTTTGTCATTCCGCTTAACCCATTTTTCACCGGTGGCTTGAGCCACGCAAACAATGTGCTCGCCGGGTGCATCTTCAAAGAGGTAGTGCCCCGAGAGGGAGAAAAATGGTGCGCCAAACGAGATCGCCTGGGCGTCTATGTGGCTAAAGTAGCTCCGGGTCATCGACAGGTAGTGGACGGCGTCCAACAGGTTGGTTTTTCCGGCCCCGTTGTTTCCCAGGAAGCAATTTACGCCTTGGGAAAAAGTGATATCGGCATTCCGGATATTCTTAAAATCGGTCAGGATCAGACGCTGAAGATGCATTTTTTTCTTCTCTTGAATATACAAAGTTAGAATATTGTTTTTGAATTTTTGAGATTCTGTAAAAAATCGTACATTTGCTGCCTCAAAAAAAGTATATCATGTCTAAACAAGCTGTCAAACATCATCATCAGGAAGCAACCATTCAAGGTGCGCTGAGTAAATCGGAAGAGTTTTTTTCAAAATACAAGAACCATTTGTTTTATGGTATTTTAGGTATCGTTTTGATCTTTGGAATCGGTTTTGCCTGGCAAAAATTTATCAGAAACCCCAAGATCGAAGAGGCCATGGGGCAAATGTTTCTGGCTGAGCAGGCTTTTAGGAGTGATGCCTTTGAGGTAGCCCTATACGGAGATGGCAACGTTCTTGGTTTTGTTCAGATATTAGATGAATATGGCTCCCACGCCGGTAAAGCGATCCATTTTTACATAGGTGTATGTCATCTTCAATTAGGTGAAAATCAGGATGCGATTAATGCGTTGAACAAGTATGCCGGTAAAGATTTTGTTATTCAGGCGCGCGCCTACTGCTGTATGGGAGACGCCTACGCCAATTTGGGCGACCTCAAGAAAGCAGAGGAGTACTACATGAAAGCAGCCGGTCACCACGACAACATGATGGCATCGACCTACCTGAAAAAGGCTGCCATCATTTGCGAAGAGCGGGGAGCGTTTGACCGCGCCATCAAGCTCTATCAAGAGATTAAGGATAAGTATCCCCAAACATTTGAGGCGTACGAAGCCGACAAATATATTGCCAGAATCGAGGCGGCACAATAATTTTTGTTTTTTTATGGGGAGAGCTTTTGAGTTCCGCAAAGAGCGTAAGTTCAAGCGCTGGGGCAATATGTCCCGTGTTTTTACCCGCTTAGGTAAAGAGTTGGCCATTGCCGCCAAAGCCGGAGGCCCCGACCCCGACAACAACCCCCGCCTGCGCGCTGTTGTCCAAAACGCCCGTTCCGAGAACATGCCCAAAGACAACATTGAGCGGGCCATCAAACGTGCCACCGAAAAGGACCACAGTGACTACAAAGAGGTGGTATACGAAGGCTACGGTCCTCACGGAGTCGCCTTTATTATTGAGACCGCCACCGACAACCCCACGCGTACCGTGGCCAATATCCGTAGCTACTTTAGCAAGCACGGCGGCTCTCTGGGTACTTCCGGCAGCGTCGATTTTATGTTCGAGCATAAATGCGTCTTTAAAGTCAAAGAGGTTCCCGGGCTCGACCTGGAAGAGTTAGAGCTTGAACTGATTGACGTAGGCGGAGAAGAGGTCTTTGCCGATGAAGGCGAGGTGATGATTTACGGCGCATTTGAGTCGTACGGCGCCATCCAAAAGTTTATCGAAGAGCGCAAATTTGAACTCGTCAGCGGCGGATTTGAACGTATTCCCACAGGAGAACTCAAAGAGCTGAGCCCCGAACACAAAGCCGAGATTGAGAAGCTAAGCGATAAATTTGAGGAAGATGACGATGTGCAGAATGTGTATACGAATGTGAAGTAACCTCACTCCACAGTCAACTTCCCATCCAACAATCGATTGTTATATTGCTGAATAAAAGCTTTGATGAAATCAAGCTCTTCCGGATCATACAAACCGACCGCTTGTTCCCCATCAAAAAGCAACAGGTTGCCGTTGCGTATCAATTGATAGTTGCCGGTGTAGTTGATGGCAAAAGGTTGGGTGGTGGTATCCATGATGTTTCTGCCGAACCCAAAGAATGGCTGGTCATAGCCTAAATAAGAGAGAACGGTAGGCAGGATGTCGATCTGTTGGGTGGGTTGTGTGTCGACCTCCGGCGGGATCACGCTCGGGAAGTAGTAGAGGATGGGGATGGACATGGAGCCCAAGAGTCCGTGGTCGGCGGTAAAGACAAAGAGGGTGTTGGAGAACCATGGTTGGGAAGATGCATGTTCAAAAAAGCGGCGTAATGCCATGTCGGTGTAGCCAATACACTCTTGTACGGGTTCAGGGCCTTTGGGAAAGACTCCCTTGTACTGTTTGGGTACCACGTAGGGATGGTGGGACGATACGGTAAAGATGGCGCTCAGGAATGGTTGTGGAAAGGTGTCTAAAGTTTGCGCAAAAAATTGAAGAAAAGGTTCATCCCAGATTCCCCAATAGCTGTCGTAGTCCGAGTCGCGGTTGTATTCGTTTTTGCCGTAGTAGTGCTCAAAACCCAACATGTTGGTAATGGCATTAAACCCCATGGAGCCGTTGGGCGCTCCGTGAAAAAAGGAGGTGTGGTATCCCTTTTGCCCCAACAATGTACCCAACCCTTCCATGGGGTTAAGGGAGTAGGGCAAGAGGATAAAAGGCTCCGTTAAAGAGGGAATGCTTCCCAGTATAGAGGGCAGGGCGTCAATTGATTTACGTCCGTTGGCAAAGGCGTCTGTGCAGTTGTGGCCCTGCATCATCAATGAATCAAGAAAAGGAGCATATCCTGTTATTTGGGGTTTTGAAAAGCTCTCGAGAATAAAAACAACTACGTTATAGTGTTTTGGAACCTGATTGTCCGGTGTATGTATGGGGGTGAAAAGAGCTTCCAGTTCCTCTTGGGACTCAAAGAACGACAGGCGTGGCAACCCTTTTTGCCCGGCCGACCGGATCAGACAAAAGGGCGTATTGAGCACAATTCCGGCTTCAACCGGCTTTTGGATATAGGCCCCGGCGTTGCTCATGGCAATGGGACGGGTGGTGCGGTCAACTCCGCCCCGCATGCCTGCAATCACAAGGGGTATGGTTAGTGATATGGCTACCAGACGTGTGGTGAAAAAATACCAGGGTTGTATTACGACAAGCTTCCTCTTTATTTTTCCGTAACCAACAAAGAGGGCAAAGGTAAGTCCAACCCATAAGAGCACCAAGGGCCATTGCTGTACCATCGACTCCCCAATAATTTTGCCGATCTGCTCTCCACCTTGAAATTCAGAGAAGATAGAGCTGTCGGTACGGCGCAGGGTAAAGCGAAAGTAGTAAAAATCCATGGTGTTAACAGCAAATGCTGTGGCGTTGGTAACCACAAACCATGCCTTTAGCCATCTCTGAGCAGAGGGCTGATAAACAGTTCGTAAAGGAAGGAGCGCCCAAAAGAGGTAGAGGGCATTGATGTAGAGTATGGCAGAGAGGTCAAACCTAAATCCTCCCTTAAAATGGCTCCACGACAAACTTTGGAACAGGTCGTGGTTATAACAATAAAAGAGGTAGCGGGAAAGTGCATACAAAAGGAGCAAAAGAAGAACCCTTCTAATGATATTTAGGTAGTTGAGCACGCCATACGGGGTCTCTTGAAAGTTTTTCATGGCACAAAAATACAAAATTTAATTTCCCGTTTTTATTTTTATTCCTAACTTTGGCGATTCATTACGAACCATCATCCAATTATCATGAAAATATCTCATATTGAACACATTGGCATTGCCGTGAAATCCTTAGAAGAAGCCATCCCTTTTTATGAACAAAAGTTAGGCTTTACCTGCTACGCAATTGAAGAGGTAGCTGAGCAAAAAGTAAAAACCGCGTTTTTTCAAGTCGGAGAGACCAAAATTGAGCTCCTTGAGAGCACAGATCCGGAAGGGCCTATTGGAAAATTCATAGAAAAGAAAGGAGAAGGCGTGCACCACATTGCCTTTGCCGTTGGCGACGGACTCCAGCTTGCTTTGGACGAATTGGGAGCAAAAGGGATTCAACTGATCGATAAAGCGCCCAGAAAAGGGGCGGAGGGACTAAACATCGCCTTTCTTCACCCCAAGTCGACGCTTGGCGTTCTAACCGAGCTCTGTTCCAAATAACAAAGTACAACCCAAACATTAATGAGTATGTCACACAATAAAGTTAAAGAACTGATTGACTTGAGGGTCAAAGCCAAGTTGGGCGGCGGTGTCAAGCGCATTGAATCGCAACACAAAAAGGGCAAACTTACTGCCCGCGAGCGCATCGAATTGTTATTAGACGAGGGTAGTTTTGAGGAGTTTGACATGTTTGTTTCCCATCGCTCCCACGATTTTGGACTGGAAAACGAGAGCTATTTGGGCGACGGCGTGGTGACCGGCTACGGAACCATAGACGGGCGTCTGGTCTACGTATTTTCGCAAGATTTTACCGTCTTTGGCGGGTCGCTGAGCGAAACATTTGCCAATAAGATTTGTAAAGTGATGGACCAGGCCATGAAGATGGGTGCACCGGTCATCGGGCTCAACGATTCGGGCGGCGCCAGGATTCAGGAAGGGGTGCAGAGTTTGGCTGGTTATGCTGAGATTTTCCAGCGCAACATCATGGCCTCAGGGGTGATTCCTCAAATATCGGCGATCTTTGGTCCCTGCGCAGGCGGAGCAGTCTACTCCCCTGCCCTTACCGACTTTATCTTGATGTCAAAAGAGAACAGCTACATGTTTGTGACAGGCCCAAAAGTGGTAAAAACCGTTACCAACGAAGTGGTTACCGATGCAGAGCTTGGTGGCGCCATGGTGCATGCCTCCAAATCGGGTGTTACTCATTTTGTGGCCGATACTGAGCAAGAGGGTATTATGTTGATACGTAAACTTTTGAGCTACATGCCCCAGAATAATCTTGAAGACCCGCCTTTGGCGCCCTGTATCGACCCCATTGATCGCCTTGAGGATACACTCAATCAGATCATTCCCGAGAACCCCAATAAGCCTTATGACGTAAAAGATGTGATCCATGCGATTGTGGACAATAGTGAATTTATGGAGGTGCATCGTCACTACGCCCCCAATTTAGTGGTTGGCTTTGCGCGGTTTAACGGCACTGCTGTAGGGATAGTGGCCAATCAGCCCAAGTATCTGGCGGGTGTACTCGATATCAATGCATCGCGTAAAGGTGCGCGGTTTGTGCGTTTTTGCGATTGCTTTAACATCCCTATCGTTACGTTGGTGGATGTGCCCGGGTTCCTTCCGGGTACTGCACAGGAGTACGGCGGCATCATCATCCATGGCGCCAAGTTCCTCTTCTCATACGGAGAAGCTACTGTTCCCAAAGTGACTGTTACGTTGCGCAAGTCTTACGGAGGAGCGCACGATGTGATGAGTTGCAAGCAACTGCGCGGCGACATTAACTATGCCTGGCCAACCGCAGAGATTGCCGTAATGGGAGCCAGCGGAGCAACATCTGTCCTTTATGGCAAACAGATCAAAGAACTGGAAGCAAATCCAGAAGAGCAAGCCAAGTTTATTGCAGAAAAAGAGCAGGAGTATAACCAAAAGTTTGCCAACCCGTACGTAGCAGCTAAATACGGCTTTATCGACGATGTGATTGAACCCCGCAATACCCGTTTCCGTGTCATCAGGGCGCTTCAGTCATTAGCAACCAAAAAAGATACAAATCCACCTAAGAAACATAGTAATATTCCGTTATGATAAATGCCATCATTGCCACTATTGCATTGAGCCTTGCACTGGTGGCACTCTATATTCTGTTAGAGCCCAAAGAGAAGCCTCGCAGGTTAAAGTTTAAGAAAAAGAGGACAAAAAAAATACCTGAGGTTGTGTTGGCAAAGGCTGACGTTACCCCCGGGGTGTACGCTGCCATCGCCGCAGCTATTCATTTGTACGGAGAGGAGCTGCACGATGTAGAGAATGCCGTGCTCACCATAAATAAGGTATCGCGGAGCTATTCGCCATGGAGTTCAAAAATCCACGGATTAAACACCTATTTTAGACGTTAAACCATTTATAAACAGATATAGATATGAAAAAATATAAATTCACCATCCAAAATGTCGACTACTCAGTTGAGATCAATAGCGTAGAGGAGCGAACCATCGAAATGGACGTCAACGGTACACACTTTACTGTGCTTATGGATAAGGAAGTGAAACACTCCAAAACCCCTACCCTGATCCGCTCGGTGGCCATTCCCTCTACCGACCAGGGCGCCCATGTAAAGGTGGCCGCCAAAACCGGAACGATTAAGTCCCCCCTTCCCGGAACCATTGTCGAGATATTTGTCAAGCCCGGAGATAAGGTGACCATCGGGCAACGTATGGCGCTGCTGGAGGCGATGAAAATGGAAAACAACATTGAATCGGATAAGGCGGGCACAGTTACGGAAGTGAAGGTGTCCAAAGGCGACCCTGTCATGGAGGGCGATGTATTGCTTGTTGTGGGTGAATAGTTTTTTTTATTGATTTTTTTTGATAACTTTGTCGCCTATTTTTCGTTTTTTTAAAAAAGCATAGATCATGCAAAATAAATTACAAGAGTTAACCGATAAACTATACCGAGAAGGTCTCTCCAAAGGTCAGTTGGAGGCCGAACAGTTGTTGGCAAAAGCAAAAGAAGAAGCTGCGCAGATTGTAGGACACGCCAAAGATGAGGCTGCTTTGATTTTGGCTCAAGCCCACAAGTCCGCAGAAGAGGCCAAAAAAAACATTGAAGGCGAGGTGAAGTCAGCCAGCCGGCAAACCATGGCAACGGTCAAACAGGCCATTGAAAACCTGATCACGACCAAAGTGGTGGCAGATCCTTCAAAAGGCGCCCTAAGCGATGTGGAATTTGTAAAATCACTTGTCAAAACGGCGATTGAGCGATTTAATCCTCAAGGCAATAATGCCCAACTGTGCGTACTTTTACCCGAATCGATGCAGCAGTCGTTACGCTCATTTGCCCAGGAACAGACCCAAAAACATCTGTTCGGGGGCTTGGAGATACACTTCGACAAAACGTTTAAAGCCGGATTTAAGATCAGGGCTACGTCGGATGGGTATATGGTAAGCCTTACAGACAGTGATTTTTCAGCTCTTTTTGGAGAGTATCTCCGTCCTCACACGCGTGCGCTCCTTTTTGGGGGATAGGTAATGGAGAAATTGTATACATACCTGGTGGCGAGTCTACCCGAATTGTCTTTGGAGTTTGGCACATCCGAACACGCTCTGGGAGCAAAGAATTTCGATTTTGAGAAGATCATGACCGAGATTTGGAGGTGTATAGACAAAGAGGATGCAAAGCATTTGAGGCTTTTGCTGCTGGGTTTGGAAAGTCCCACTCCGTTTCTTTATCAAAAGACGGCAAAGAGCAAAAATCGATTTATTCGCGAATTTTTCATGTTTGATGTAGACCTGCGTAATATTCAAGCAGGTGTTGTTGCCCGCAGAACCGGACAAACAGTAGATGCATATTTGGTTGGTAATAGCATGATTACAGAAGCTATCCTTACTGATAAGGGAAGCGATTTTGGGCTTGAATCGGATGACATCAAAAGAGTCATTGCCATTCTTGAGAACCGCGACATCTTGGAAAGGGAACAAAAAATGGACCTGTTGCGCTGGGAAAAGGTGAACGAATTGTCGTTTTATAGCTATTTCAATGCCGATGCGGTACTCGCTTTTGTGGTCAAAGCTTTTTTGATCAATCGCTGGATACAACTTGATAAAGAGAGAGGAGCCGCAATGTTTAGGCAGCTATTGCAAGAATGTAGGGGCGTCTCCACATTCGTCAAAATGCCAGAATCATAGATTAACAGTTATATATATATGAAAACCAAAGGAAAAGTAGTAAACATTATAGCCAACCTTGTAACCGTACAAGTGAATGCGCCTGTGGCTCAAAATGAGATTTGCTATATTGAGCTGGAAGGCGTCCGGCTGATGGCAGAAGTGATTAAAGTAATAGGCGATAAAGTGTTTGTACAGGTTTTTGAGAGTACCCGCGGATTGACCGTTGGTTGTGAGGCTACCTTTGAAGGGCACATGTTGGAGGTGATTTTAGGCCCCGGCATCTTGTCCCGGAATTACGACGGTTTGCAACACAACCTCGAAACCATGGAGGGCGTTTTTCTCAAACGAGGCGAATACACCATTCCTCTTGATTTAGAGGCTCAATGGACTTTCACTCCTTGTGCCAAAGAGGGCGACTCGGTGCGCGCCGCCGATTGGTTGGGCGAGGTGACCGAAGGGTGGTTGCCCCACAAAATCATGGTGCCTTTTGCCATGGAGGGAACCTACACCATCAAGTCGATCGTATCCAAGGGAAGCTATACCGTAGAAAATACGATTGCCGTATTAACCGACGCAAACGGAACGGAATTTCCGGTGACAATGATGCAAAGGTGGCCTGTAAAGATGGCTGTCACCAAGTATAAAGAGAAACCACGACCCTTTAAAATCATGGAGACGGGTGTACGTGTGATCGACACCTTTAATCCCATCGCAGTAGGCGGCACCGGATTTATCCCCGGCCCCTTTGGTTGCGGAAAAACGGTGTTGCAACACGCTCTTGCCAAACAGGCCGAGGCCGATATTATTATTGTAGCGGCTTGCGGCGAACGCGCCAATGAGGTGGTGGAGATTTTTGCAGAATTTCCGCACTTGGACGACCCGCGTACCGGCCGTAAGTTGATGGAACGTACTGTGATCATTTGCAACACTTCCAACATGCCCGTAGCGGCCCGCGAAGCGTCGGTTTACACCGCCATGACCATTGCCGAGTACTACCGGAGCATGGGACTGCGCGTGTTGCTCTTAGCCGACTCTACTTCCCGCTGGGCACAGGCGTTGCGCGAAATGAGTAACCGTTTGGAGGAGCTACCCGGACCCGATGCTTTTCCCATGGACTTACCGGCGACGATTTCAAACTTCTACGCCCGTGCGGGCGTGGTCTATCTAAATAACGGCGAGTTAGGTTCCGTCACCTTTATCGGAACGGTATCGCCCGCGGGAGGTAACCTTAAAGAGCCCGTAACGGAGTCGACCAAAAAGGCAGCGCGTTGTTTCTACGCCCTTGCACAGGGACGCGCCGACAGCAAGCGCTACCCCGCCGTTGATCCCATCGACAGTTATTCAAAATACTTAGAGTATGATGAAATCATCAATTACCTTAACGACAAGGTAGAAAAAGGATGGGTAGAGCAAATATTTGAAGGTAAAAACATTGTTCTACGCGGCAAAGAGGCGTACGAGCAAATCAACATCTTAGGTGACGACAGCGTACCGTTGGATTACCACCTGCGCTTTTGGCGCTCTGAGCTGATTGACTTTGCGATCCTTCAACAGGACGCCTTTGACAGCGTAGACGCCTCCTGCCCCATGGATCGCCAGCGCTATATGTTTGACTTAGTGATGGATATTTGTAGAGAAAATCTTGAATTTGATCATTTTGAAAAGTGCGCATACTTCTTTAAACAGCTGATCAACATCTGTCGACAAATGAACTATGCAGATTTTAAAAGCGACAAATTTATGCAATATGAAAAAGAGTTGGAAACGATGATTAAAACGAATCAAAAGATATGACAACAAAGGCATTTCAACGAATCTATACCAAATTAGAGGGCATCACCAAAGCGACTGTTTCCTTAAAGGCGCAGGGCGTCTCCAACGAGGAGTTGGCTACCGTGGCCGGACGCTTGGCGCAAGTGGTGAAAATCAACGGCGAGATGATTACCCTGCAAATCTTTTCCGGAACAGAAAACATTCCGACCAATGCAGAGGTGGTATTTCACGGAGAACCACCAACTTTGCATGTAAGCGATGACCTGGCCGGACGTTTCTTTAATGCTTACGGCTTGCCCATCGACGGCGGACCGGACATCGAAGGCGAACTTCGTGAAATCGGCGGACCCTCTGTGAATCCTTTCCAACGCAAGCAGCCCTCCCAACTCATCGCAACTGGAATTGCAGGGATTGACTTGAATAACACATTGGTATCAGGCCAAAAAATCCCCTTCTTTGCCGACCCCGACCAGCCCTACAACAAGGTGATGGCGCAGGTAGCTTTGCGCGCAAAGGTCGACAAAATCATCTTGGGCGGCATGGGTCTGAGCAACGACGACTATCTCCACTACAAAAAAGTTTTTGAAGACGCGGGCGCATTGGATCGGATTATCAGCTTTGTAAACACTACGGAACAACCTCCGGTAGAGCGTCTGTTGGTGCCCGATATGGCGCTGGCGGCGGCTGAATATTTTGCAGTAGACAAAAACGAGAAAGTGTTGGTCTTGCTCACCGACATGACGTTGTATGCCGACGCTTTGAGTATTGTGAGCAACCGTATGGACCAGATACCTTCTAAAGACTCCATGCCCGGCTCTCTCTATAGCGACTTGGCCAAAATCTATGAAAAAGCGGTACAGCTCCCCAACGGCGGTTCGATTACCATTATAGCGGTTACCACCTTGAGCGGCGGCGATATTACCCACGCCATTCCCGATAACACAGGATACATTACTGAAGGACAGCTTTTCTTGCGTTCCGACAGCGACACGGGTAAAGTCATTATTGACCCCTTCCGCTCCCTCTCCCGTCTAAAACAGTTGGTGATTGGCAAACAAACGCGCGAAGACCACCCGCAGGTGATGAACGCCGCCATCCGTTTGTATGCTGACGCTGCCAACGCCAAAACAAAGTTGGAGAACGGATTTGACCTAAGCGATTACGATGAGCGGAC
>WQYK01000016.1 GCA_009781275.1 Bacteroidales bacterium
ACTCCCATGGAATATTGGCCGTCACAAAAACCAACACCGCATTGTTGATCCCGGAACCTCCCGCACCCGGCAGGGTGGGCATGTTCGGCTGTGCGGGCAAGATCGAGATCTGAGGAGCGGCTCCCGCTTGTGTAATTTCAAATTCCTTTGTAAAGGTACCGTTGTTCTGCTTAAAGACAAGTTTGGTAGTGCGCGGGAGCAACTCTTCATTAGCCCTTACCCTAAAGGTACACGCCGTCCCGTCAGAAGCAACATCGTAAATCCACGACGCTGTCGACGACACATCAACCGTCCACCCAAAGTTGGCATTTACCGTTACAGACCTGGTTTGCAACGCCCCCGTCCCCTGAGCGGGAACGTCATTAATCGTTGTGGGCAAGAAAGACATGGCCGGCTCCGCCGGTTCTTGTGTAACGGTAACGGTACGGCCCAACTCCAGCGTACCTTTTTTAGATATAAGGATTATCCCAACCCGTGTCTCCGCCCGCGGATTTGGATCCACCGAGAAAATACAGGTTTTAGTCTCAATCGCCTTGGTTTCTACAATCTTAATCCAGTCTCTCGAGGGGTTAGCCTCCCACTCAATGTTGGAGTAGACGTCCACACTGCTGAGCCCTCCCTCCGCTTCGATCACAACCGCAGTTTTGGCAAGCTCAATACTGGGCGTCTCGCCCGCCTGGGTAATGGTAAACTCTTCTGAAAGCTGACCATTCTTTTGCCTAAAGGTGACCCTTGCGGTACGCGACTCCAGATCCGTATTTGGCCCCACTACAAAGTAACGCCTGCCGGTAGTAACCGTCCGTGATAAGGGCGACTCAGTGACCCATAACGCATTAATATAAACTTCAAGCTCAACATTGGTAGATACCTCCGCCACCACTTCTCCGCCAACAGCCCCAATCGACGCAGACTTTTCTTTTAGCCCGATCACCGGCGCCTCACCCTTTTGCGACACCCTAATCTCCTGCCTGATCTGCTCTCCAATAATAAAGAAGCTACTCTCACGCTGCTGCAACGACACATTAGGACTCACAATAACCTCCAATACCTTATCCCCAGAACCCTTTGTCGGCGACACGTTTACCCACGTATCACTACATTCGATAAACCAAACAAAGTTCGCCTGAATCGAAACAGTTGCAGGAGACGGCTGAACAGCCTCAACCAAGATATTAATATGAGATACATTCAATACCTCCTTTTCGCCCTTATTAAAAAAGCATCCGCTCATGCAAATCGACATGATAAGCAACAGCGTAGATATTTTCCAAAATGTTTTCATTTGTTTATTTTTAAAGTTAAACTTTACCGCTAATTGCCCATATAGTAAACCACTATACGGTTGCCGTCAGCAATAAAAATGTAGTTATCTTTTATGGCCATGCCTTTGGGGTTGTTCAGTTCGCCGTCTATAGGTGAAACCTGACTTACGGCAAATCTGACATTTGTCTCATTGTCATAAAGATCAGGAAACGAAATACGGGGCGGTGGCGGGAAAAAGCCGCTACAAAGCAACGCCCCGCTCGGCGGCGATACCTCGCCATACTGCACCGACACAATCCGGCCCTTGTTTTGAGGCCCCACTCCGTCATTACACGAAACCAGCACACGCTGATTAATTTTATCGTAAACAATTCCGTATGCATTATTTAATGCCATCGACTCAGGCACAACAATCTGTTTTTGCCCACTGCCGCTAAACGGACCACCTTTTGTTGACCAGCGATTACGGTTACCCGGTCTTTGTTCCCAATAAGCCGGATTTGGTGACCAATACGGCACTCCGTTCAACATATATGGTTCATTACCGTCCGTATCTACACGAGGATAGTCGTCGCGGTCATAATAGTCGCGAGGGCCAGCAATACCTTGACTAATAGGCTTTGAGTAGACTTTCCCATCATCCACAACCCAACCAACCACATCGCCCACCAAACCATCATGGCCAAAAGCCACACCCGTAGGTTTCCCGGGACCCCTGTAATCCCAGCCATTTGCTGAGTTCACACGTGGAATCTTGCTCGACACCCAATGTGACAAACAACCTATTAGACCCGTCTGGTCATCTACAAAGTTATCCAAACTATTGTAGAGCCCGCCCAGCAAACTGTGGTTGGCAATCTGCCCCACACGCACGTTTATTGGACTCCAGTCAGGCATATCAATCCATGCATTAAGCAATACATTAAAGTCAAGAGATATATTAAACGGCTTAATAATAAACTCATAAAGCTCATCCAACAGGGCCATAATATCAGAAACCCCAGCCTCTGAAATGCTCTTCACAAGCCTTAAATAAGCCTCAAGCTGCGGATTATCAAAGATGCCATAATCCAAAATAGCATCAATATTGAGCGCATCAACCACATTTTTTAACTTATCCAAAATGCTGCCGGTAGTCAACGCCTGTACAAAATTGTCTACGTCGTCTTTGCTCTGAAGCAAGCTAAACGAACCGGTAGGCGTCCCGTCTTTAAATTGCAAAAGATAGAGCGTAAGGGCAATCTTAAGGTTCATATCGCCTCCAACTTCGCTATCAAAGTTGGGCGTCATGGGATAACCCAGGGAGTTGGGACGCGCCGGAAGCGCCGACAAATTGGTGATGTTCCATGTCCAGGGGTTGCCGACCGGCTCGGAGCCATCGGTGTAGTAAGGTAACAGGTAGGGGCGGGGGGGGTATATCCCGGGCTGGTCCTCGTAGTTGCCGTTGATGGACACGGGGGTGTCTCTGGTGGGGTTGGGGTCGGTAACGTAGTTGGATAGCAGTCTCAGAATATTTTGTTCATCGGTCACAATGTTTCCGGCGATAATGCTCGCTTGTTCTCCGAGATATTCCAGAATCTTTTCCCACCACTCGCCGCCACTTCCGCCAAGACCTGCAATTGCACCTACTAAGAAGTCGTTAATCATGTCTCGTATGACTTCCCCTCTTGGTCCTGTCAACGTAAGTAACAAATCATGAAGTTCACCAAATGGTATCTCCAAATCAACCGGCGACCAAAGCGTTGCTAAATGCATCCCCCATTGTGGTTCTAAATAGAGAGGCGGTATGGGGATGCTTAGCCTTACCTCGTCAGTTCCAATTAAGGCAACAAAAGCAATGCGGCCAAGATCAATCAAAGCATCAGTGATGATATTTCCGGTTTTGAAAGTATCAAACATGTCTCTTATATATATAATGACATCGAAACCAATACTCGGCCCTTCAAGGGTAGGTCTAACAATCGGATAGGGAGCCACCAACAGGTTGTCCATGGCTACTTTTCCCCAATCTATGATTCCTGTATCGTAGTCTATACCGTCGTCAACAAGGGCAATGTTGACCATTTTGAGCGCTCCCAAAACCTTATTAATGTCAAACTCCGTAGATTCTCCAAGGGCCATCTTGATCAAAAAGTCCAGCTCATCTGGAATAAGTCCGGACAGCGCCTTTAAACTCTCTGTGTAGCGACCGCTGCCAATGCCCATACCTTCTAAGTTGTAGGAAGTGGCAAAGTATAGCCCGTCTTCGTAACGTCTGGTGCCTGAGCCGTTGTACCAAGCCAAGGCGTTAAAATTACCTCTGGGCGCAATAAAGAGCTTTTGAGCTGGGTTGTTGCTAAACCGGTTGTGCCACCTTTCACTGGTGTGGGTAAAATAGATCACGCGATCACTCGCCCATTGACCTGTGGTAGGACCAAACTGGTCTTCACTCCAGCTCGAAGTTTTGGGAGAGTTTTGAGCAGACGAACCAATATACAACCCGCCGTTGTCATCCGCCACAATACCGGTTGCGCCGGGCACTTTTACATAAGTCACGGCATTACCCGCTTGCGAGAGATTCTTTATATCTGCTATGCGAACACGATACACCTGATCTTGTTCGGGCACCGTAAGATAAAGGTAATCGCCAGAAACGGCCAAGTCATAAGCCTCTACACCGGCAGGCAAAAAGATCACCTGCGGCGGCCCTTCAAAGGGATTATTATTGGGTGTGGGCCCCGGCCCCGGAGCGTCCATATTGGGGGTGCAGGCGGCTGCGAGGAGCATGACACCTATTGCGAATATACTATAAAATTTTGCTTTCATATCTATCTTTGTTGTACATAAATGATGAGTATTAAAGTGGTTTTGGGGATGGCAATGGTTACTTCATAGTCAATCCAGCGCCACCCCAAAATGCTACTTCCTCCAGTAAATCCTGTACTTAATCCTATATAGCGCTGCGGTGGTACTATGCTAAGCTGGCAATCAAGCTTAAAGGAATTGGTAGCAGTAAGAGACCACGGCGTTGCAGGTGAAGGATCAACGGTACCTTGTATACGTGCGGGCGTCATTGAGAAAGAGTTATCTCCGATATATCCACTAAGATTAACTGTTTGCGCTGGTGGTGGGCCAAAAGTAATGGGTCCTCCAGACCTTCCAATAAAATAAAGAGTAGCTGAAGTGGCAGTGAATGATGATGGATAGGAGGCATTCGTATGAGGAGTCCCGCCAATACCGGTAATCTCCATCCACCACCTCTTATCCTGATAAATAATCATCTCATATTTATCCTCGTTTTCACCCCTAACAATGAAAGAATGTTCGCGGTGCCAGTCTTCTCCATCCAATATCAAGTCGTTGTCTTCCACGCTAACCGTAAACGTTCTATCACCATTAAAAACAACACTCTGGATCCAACTCGGAAAACTTGACACATCATATTCCGGCGTCCAAGCACCCGAAAGAGCATCCGTTGTTTGGGGTATGGCAAACGTGCCGGCAAGGTCAACCCTCACTGTCGGTAATGCAGGGCCTTGTTCTAAGTTAATGACAAAGGATTGGCTAAAGCCATCGCCGTAAGAAATCGTGTACTCAGCAGTTGGCGCATTATTAGGATCCATGTTTTTAGCACGCGGGTAGAAGGTGATGTATACACCGCCCGGTTCTCTGTCGTTATACCTATCTCCTGTAATAGAATAATCAAACGCAGTCGAACCACCTGTTAAATCAATCGTCCACTCCTCATTTGAACTTATGTTAATTCTTTGCCCGTTAGCTACAGTGGCAGAGGGGCCAAAGAAGAGGTTGGTTCTGTCCGGGTTGCAGTACGGTGTTTTTGCTTTTTGAGTAATATACACCACCGTTGGGGTCAGGTCGCCTGCAATGCCGGTAAAGGTAATGATGGCTTTGCGGTCGGCGTAGGTGGTGTTGGGTTTGAAGGTGAGGGCAAGAGGAAGCGCTACTTCGTCGGTGTTTACGTCTTCGGGGAATTTGCCGGTGGCGGGGTCAATGCTTAGCCAGCCGGCGCCGTCTATGTAGGCGATGGCGGCGTTCCATTCGCGGTTGCTTCTGCTGTCCAAAAGGATTGTGAAGTCGTCGCCAGAACGTATGTTGGGGTTGAGGGCTTCAATTTCTATGGTGTAGGGGTCGGTGGTGAAGGTGTAGTCGGCGTATGTGGTGCCCGGGTAGGGGTTGTATGTTGAGGGTTTTTCAAGCTCAATGTATGCGTTGGCCGTTTGTTGGCGAACGAACAGGACGATTGAGTTGATGCCTTCTGTGGCAACCATCGCTTTTATTTCGATCTCTGCAGTGCGGGGGTAGCGGTTGGAGTCGTTCACATCGATTTCTAATCGAACCCCCATAATGGGATCGTATGCTGCCGGCTTAAGAAAAAGGTTGTTGCCTATCAAGGCGCCCAAGTCTCCATCGCTTGACGTAGCAGTGATCCAGTTAACAGGTTCCGACCTGTTTACACCGGTGGGGCGGATGGTGATCTCCCACTCGCGGTCGGCGTGGACTTCAAAAGAGACGTCGTGATTGCCGCCGTTAAAGAGGATCACTCCATTGGCGGTAAAGTCCTGAATAATGTTGCGGCCAACGCTGTCGTCACAAACATAAAAACTCTCATTCTTTATATTCCGATAAACATTAATCGTCACATAAACAGATGGATTGGCCGAATTACGTAAAATAAGCGTAAACATTTGCGGGAACGGGTGTACATTGTCTCCTCGGTCGGTAAAGGTGAGGGTCTTGTCGGTGACATTGCCCGTGATTAGTCCCGATGGGGTGGTTACGCTGCACCAGATGGGAATGGAGTTAAAGGTGGGGCGGTCTAAGAACCATTGGTAGTTGGTGTTCACGTCAATGGTGACGCTGGAGCCTTTGTTGCCGTCTAGATAGACATCAATGGCGTCTTTGTACTGACTGTCCGGGGCGCCGTGCTCCTTTACAAGGAGTCGCGGAGCGGGGCCTTCGTAAAAGTCGCGTGTACAGAAACCCATTCCTGTTAATAAGGCTATTAGCAGGGACAAATTAATGAAATTGATCGTTCGCATTAGATTTTTATGTTATGTTTATACTATAAGATGCATTTTTGGACTAAAACGCTGCATGGAGGGTGAAAATTTTTGATATTTTTTTAACATTTTTTTAACGACCTTATGCAAAGAGCAAAGGTAACGTTTTTTTTTAAACTTTTGCAAAAAATGTAAAAATCAATGTTGTTTATTATTCAAACCACTTTTTTACGATTTGTCACGCACGAAACAAAAACTATTTGTTGCTTTGAATAAAATTGTCAAAATAACAACAAAACGATAAGAGGAGATGGCAAGAGTGGGATATGTTTATATCATGACAAACAAGTGTAAAACAGTCTTGTACATTGGTGTAACCAATAATTTACAGAGAAGGGTGAGCGAACATAAGAGGCACATGAATAAGAACTCTTTCACTGATAGGTATAATCTTGAATATTGTATCTATTATGAGGTGGTTATGCCTTTTTATGCGGCAATAAAAAGGGAGAAGGAGCTCAAGAAGTGGAGGAGGGAGAAAAAGGTGGCGTTGATAAACAAAGTGAATCCTCGGTGGGAGGAGGTGGGGGTAGCGGCGGCGGGGCCGCTGCTACCCCCACCTCCTCCCACTTCTCCCCTTCTTCCCCAAGCAGGCGCGACCAGTCATTCCGAGTTGCGCGCAGCGCAACGAGGAACCTCTGGCGTACCCAACAGGAGCGACAGGGGGGCGAACGCGGGGCGACGCGGGGGCGACGACGCGATAGCGTACGAGTGCTGACGTACGACTGCTGACGTACGACTGCTGACGTACGAGTGCTGACGTACGACTGCTGACGTACGAGTGCTGACGTACGAGTGCTAGCGTACGAGTGCTGACGTACGACTGCTGACGTACGACTGCTGACGTACGACTGCTGACGTACGACTGCTGACGTACGAGTGCTAGCGTACGAGTGCTGACGTACGAGCGCTAGCGTACGAGCGCTAGCGTACGACTGCCGACGTACGACTGCCGACGTACGACTGAGATTCCTCGCTGCGCTCGGAATGACGGGGGGGCGGGCGCGGGGCGACGCGGGGGCGAACAGGAGCGACGACGCGACAGTGAACGAATGCTGACGTACGAGCGCTAGCGTACGACTGAGATTCCTCGCTGCGCTCGGAATGACGGGGGGGCGGGCGCCCCCCCGTCACCCCCAACGTGGCACATTTTTTGTTTTTTTTCCAAAAAAACATTTACCTTTGTACCATATTAACTAACATAAAGACTCATGAGACGTATGAAAATTTCTCTTTTGAGCGGAGCCTTGGCGCTCTTTTTTGCCATAACGGCAAATGCTCAGGACATCAATCAGGCGATTGAATTTTACAACAAAGGCGCGGCAGCAGTTCAGGCAAAAGATTGGGCTGTGGCAATAACTGAGTATGCTCAGGCGCTTGCCATTTTAGAAGAGCTGGAGGAGACAGATGAGGGCACAGAAATGATTTATAAAATTAAAGAGTTAATCCCAAATCTGCACCTCTTTTTGGGACAGGAGTTGGCCAAAGAGTCCAAAATCGACGAGGCGATTGAACAGCTAAACAAGGCCATTGAGATGGCAGACCTCTACGACGACTTTGGCACTGCGGCCATAGAAGCCAAAAAATTGATCGACCAGCTTAATTTTGCCGCTGCCAACAGTCTGTTTGCCGACAAACAGTACGACAAAGCGATTGCCGCATTTAATAAGGTATTGGAAACCGATCCCAACAACGGAACAGCCTATTTTATTATTGGCGCCTCTTACGCAGCGCTTAACAATGAGGCTCAGGCCATAGTTGCTTATGAAAAAGCCATCGAACTGGGCAACAGAGATGCCGCATCAAGATTGGCAAATATATTCCTGACCCAGGCTCAAACGGCCCAACGCGCCAATCCGCCCAGGTGGGCAACGGTATACGACTTGGCCAAAAAGGCCCTGTCTGTGGCCGAGAGCACCAACGCCAACCTCATGTTTGGCAACGCCGCCGTAGAAACCAGGAAATTCCAAGAGGCAATTCCTGCCTTGGATAAAGTATTGTCTTCCAATCCAAATGACAACATCAAGGCGCAAGTCATCTATCGCCTTGCCCAGGCTTACGAAGGTTTAGGCAAAAACAGCGAGGCGTGCGGTTATTACAAGCAGCTTTTAAACAACGCCACCTTTAAACAAACCGCCGAAAACAAAATCAAGACTGTGCTCAAGTGCCCGTAATGCTCCTTGAGCTGCTGGCCCCTGCACGCAATCTTGAGTGCGGAAAGGCGGCGGTAGATAGCGGCGCCGACGCCCTCTACATTGGAGGACCCGCTTTTGGCGCCAGAGCCGACGCCGCCAACGACATCAGAGAGGTAGCGCAGTTGGCGCAATATGGCAGGAGGTTTGGCGTAAAGTGTTACCTCACACTCAATACGCTCCTCTATCCAAACGAACTTGAGGCAGCCCGCCGACTGGCCCATCAGGCCTGGGAGGCGGGCTGTTCTGCGTTGATTATTCACGATCCCGCCCTGTTGGAGTTGGACTTGCCACCCATACCGCTCTTTGCCTCCACACAAATGGACAACCGAACCGTAGAGCAGGTGCAACGATTAGAGCGCCTTGGATTTGGACGGGTGATCCTGGCACGGGAGCTGTCGGTACAACAAATTGCCCACATCAGGGCCAACACCACGGTGGCATTGGAGAGCTTTGTTCACGGAGCCTTGTGCGTTTGTTACAGCGGGAGGTGTTACATGAGCCAACACCTCACCGGCCGAAGCGCCAACCGCGGGGAGTGTGCGCAACCTTGCCGCAACCGTTACGATCTGGAGGATGCCCGGGGACGTCTTTTGGTGCGGGATCAGCATCTTTTGTCTCTAAAGGATCTGCGTCTTGACCGCCATCTGGGGGCGCTGATCGGTGCAGGCGTCTCCTCCTTTAAAATAGAGGGCCGGCTCAAAAACAGCGGATACGTCAAAAACGTGGTCGCCCACTACCGGCGCTGCCTCGACGCCCTGATGACACAGCACACCCGCGCCGCCTCGTTGGGCCTAACAGAGTGCGCTTTTGAGCCCAATCCCGAGCGCACTTTCTCGCGGGGGTATACCTTATATAATACGGTTCACAAACGCGGCAAGGAGGCGACCCTCACCTATGCAAAAGCAAGGGGACAAAAGATCGGAACAATCGCCCCCCTGGGAAAAGAGTTTTTTGTCACTCTACACCCACATGTACTGCTGAGCGCAGGAGACGGCGTATGCTACATTGACCCCAACGGACAAATGACCGGAAGCGTCGTCAACACAGTCGCGCCCGCCACCGACCCCAGGCAACAGATCGTCACATTACAATCTGCAATGCCCGTGGGCGCCCATCCAACGCTCTACCGCTCTTACGATCGCCTCTTTGAAAAGGCGTTGGCACATCCTCGTAGCGTCAGGCGGCTCATAACCGTAGCGCTACACGTCACTATTGATTCCGATTTGGTTACCCTGCAGGCATCTATCCGTAACGGGCCAAAAGTAACGCTCACCCTCCCGGGCAAAGGCGCTCCCGCCAAAGATCCCGATCTGGCAAACCAACAAATACGCAATCAACTCGAAAAAACGGCCCAAAACCTCTACCTCTTTACCCTCGAATCGCTCACAAACGATCCTCCCCAATTCTTTGGCGCATCCCAAATCAACGAGTGGCGCCGCCGCTTAGGCCAAGCATTGTTAGAGGCATCCGACCGCTTTTTTGCACCGCAACCACGTACACCAACTCCTCCCGATCCCCAAGCGCTCGAAGAACTAAAACAACACATTCCTCCCATCCACACAACCTCTCCCACCCTCATGCAGTGCAGGTACTGCATCAAATATGAGCTGGGCTGGTGCGGGACGGAGTCCTCCAAAGAGCCTCTTTGGCTTGTTAATCAGGGAAAGCGGTTTAGACTGGTGTTTGATTGCACACGCTGCGAGATGAAAGTTTTATTGTAATCAGCAATTCTTTTATTACCTTTACCCCATGCTTTTCTCCTCCATTCCAAGTCACGCCTTGCTAAAAGAGCGGCTCATTGAGATGGCCAACGCGGGTCGCGTGGGACATGCGCTCCTTTTTTGGGACAACAAAGGGGGGGGCGCATTGCCGTTGGCATTGGCGTTGGCGCAGCAGATGATGTGCAAGAGCAAACAAAACGGCACATCATGCGGCAAATGCCCTACTTGCAATAAGGTGCAAAAACTGATCCATCCCGATCTTCACTTTGCAGTACCTGTTAACAGCGTCAAATCTTCTGACCGCAACCCCGTTACCGACCACTACGCCGCCATCTGGAAAGAGGCGTTGCTTGCAAATCCATATATATCAGAACATCAATGGTACGAGGCGCTCGGTATCGACAACAAGAGCGGAAACATGAGCGTGCACGAAGCGGACGCCATTGTAAAAAAGCTCCTTTTTAAGCCCTTTGAAGGGGATTGTAAATTTATGATTATCTGGTTGCCTGAGCGGATGAACGTTCAGGCTGCCAATACCCTGTTAAAAATATTGGAAGAGCCCCCTGCCGGCACCCACTTCTTTTTGGTCAGTGAGCACCCTGAACAACTGCTGCCCACAATTCGATCACGCTGTCAACACATTCCTGTGAGTCCCCCTTCCAAAGAAGAGAGGGCGCTCAGGGCCTCTGTGCGGTCTGAGCAAGAGGAGGAGATTGCGCAGTATACCCGTGATTTGATCACCTGTTGTGTCCAAAAAAAGTTATACTCCGCCATTGAGTGGAGCGAAGATGTAGCCGGTTTTGGCCGTGAGCGTCAACGGCAATTGGTAACCTCTCTGTTGGAACTATTGCGAAACATCTATGTAGAGCATCTGCAGGCGCCGCAGGTAAGCGCTGCAACGTCAGATGAGATCCCCCAGCTGCGGCTGTGGGCAGGAAAGGTGCCTGCGTCTTTCTTTTCTGAAGCAACTGAAGCGCTCAATGGGGCGCTGTCGGATATTGACCGGAATGTGAATGCAAAAATGACTTTTTACACGGTGGCGACGCGGTTGTTCTTTGCTTGTTAATTTTGCGTATCTTTGCGGGGTGAATATCGATACAGACATATTACCGGACATATTAAATTTTGAACCGATCTATACGCCGACTGAGGGGGAGGCCAAGCGTGATTGTGCACGTGGGTGTGTGGTGGCACGGGCGACCCATGGGGAGTTGCAGTGCAAAATGAAGGATAGCTGCTCTAAACTATCTACACACGATTGGTTAAAGGGGGTGCCTCCGTTTGGGGAGATGGATCTCTATGAGGTGCGCTTTAAAAATACACATAAGGCTTTTTATCTCAACACAACTGGAATTCCGCTTCAAAAGGGCGACATTGTGGCCGTAGAGGCAACCAATGGACACGATGTGGGCATCGTAAGCATTGCAGGGCCAATGGTGATGTTTCAACTTAAACGTCATGACATTGATCCATCTACCTACGAGTTCAAAAAAATCTACCGCAAAGCCAAGATGCTCGATATTGAAAAGTGGCAGGAGGCAATTACCCGTGAACACCACACCATGATCAGGGCGCGCCAAATTGCCGTATCGCTTGAGTTAAACATGAAGATCGGAGATGTGGAGTTTCAGGGAGATGGAACCAAGGCCATCTTTTACTACATTGCCGATGAACGTGTTGATTTTAGGAAATTGATCAAGCTTTTTGCAGAGGAGTTTAAAATCAGGATCGAAATGCGTCAAATCGGCGCCCGTCAAGAGGCCGGCCTCATCGGTGGCATTGGCGTATGCGGACAGGAGCTTTGTTGCTCCAGGTGGATGGTTGACTTTATCTCGATTACCACGCAAGCTGCGCGCTGTCAAGATCTCTCTTTAAATCCGCAAAAGTTAACCGGTCAGTGTAGTAAGCTCAAATGCTGCATCAATTACGAAGCTGCAACCTATATTGATGCCCAAAAGAGCCTGCCGCAACTATCTCAAGCCATCGATACAGAAGATGGCCCCGCATTTTTAATCAAAACAGATATCCTGCGCGGCCGCTTATGGTTTGGATACGATCCCAACGACCAGATAAAAGTTTGCGAACTCTCCCCCTCCCGTGTTAGGGAGATGATGAAGCTCAACCAAAGGGGAATTAAAGCGCCCCCGCTCTTTGGAAACAGACACGAAGTCGACCATGAGTCCGAATTTAGGAGCGCCGTTGGAGAAGGCAGCCTCACCAGGTTTGACGAACAATCGCATAAGCAACACAAAAAACGCCATGGGCATCACCGCCAACGCAACCATGAAAAGAGATAGCATCCATCTTATTTCAATCCTTTTTCTACTCTTTTCTGCTTGTTCTTTGGAACTTCGCAACCAAGCCTCCATGCTGCCCATTGACAGCGAGGGATGGCACGCCTCCTGTGTATATACATGCGAGGCCACGATCACCGACTCGCTCTCTTTTTACCATGTAGATATTACCGGTCGCTTGCGACACAACTACCGCCACGACTCGTTATCTGTGATTATGGAGGTTACCGCCCCGTCGGGAGACTCCTTTTGCGACACCCTCACCTACTCTGTGGCGCACATTCGCGGCACACTTTGGGAAGATTTTAGGATCCCCTACTGTAGCCATGTTTGCTTTTCCCAAACAGGGACATGGCAATTCTCCTTTCGTCAAAATATGGATACAGAACTCCTTACAGGGGTAGTGGCCATAGGCGTCTATCTGCATCAAGATGGGAAAGAATAAGCACGCCAGATTTGTTGAGAACCACACATTCGACTGCCTCTTCCAACCGTCGTTCCAAGAGGTTTTTCGAAAAGATTACCGTCTTAAGGGATCCTGGAACACCGATGTTTTTGGGCGTCAAGCGCCTATTTGCCTTGAACTGGGGTGCGGCAAGGGAGAGTACACTTTAGCGCTGGCGGGCAAATACCCAAACCGACATTTTGTTGGCATTGATATTAAAGGAGCGCGACTGTGGCGCGGCGCCAAAACGGCCACCCGGGAGGCGATCACCAACGTTGCCTTTGTCCGTACCCGCATTGAGTTTATTGATTCGCTTTTTGCCGCCAACGAAGTGGACGAGATCTGGATCACCTTTCCCGATCCCCAAATCGAAAAAGAGCGCAAACGCCTTACACATCCCATGTTTTTAGAACGTTATCTCAAGTTTTTACGCCCCGGAGCCACCATCCGCCTCAAAACCGACAGTCGCCTCTTATACGACTATACCTTTGGCTTGGCCACCACTTTGGGCTACCCCATACACCAAGCAGACCCCGATATTTATGGGTCGGGATTGTTCCGGCAAATCGACATATTGGGAGTCCAAACCTTTTACGAAAAGCAATTCTTAGCCCAAGGAAAACCCATTACCTACTTGGCATTTACGCCCAACTAAGCAGCCGTGCTGCGCATCGGTTTTATCTTCTCAATAATCGCGTACGCCAAGTCAAAGCCCTCTTTGACCACGCTCGCTTTGGTAATCCCGTCGTAATAACCAAACAGATGCAAGATCTCATAAGCGCTGTTCAGATAGTTGAGTATCTTCTTGTCAATCTTGGTAATATTACTCTGATAGTATTCAATCGACTTTCTCTCTTTTCCTTTAGGTTTGATATCCCTCAGTTGTAGAAAGCCGTCCATGGCCACAAGGAGGCCACTGTAAGCAGTACCGCAGGCGGTTTTAACATACTTTTTGTCGCGATAAAAGTCATCCTCTTTTTGCGCGTTTTTGAGAAAGTCCTTGGCGTTGTCCATGTATCGCATCGCCTCAGTATAATACTTCTCCTTCAATTTTTGTTGTTCTTCTATAGACATCGTAGACAGTTTTTGATTTGTGCAAATATAAAGCAAAATCTTGACTACGCCTACACATTTCTGCCCGACAAATAGTCAACCACCTCCATTAGATGTTGCCTTGCCTCATTATCGGGTGCATGTTGCAGCATCGCTTTGGCTTCTCTGATCTTCTCCTCTACAGCCTCTTGTGCAAGATGAAGGCCGCGGTAGCGTTTCACAAAGTCGGTTATTTTGACCACAAGCTGAGGGTCGGAATTCAATGCCTGAATCCACTCCAGCGCTATTTGACGCTCATGAGCAGGGGCCTGTTCCAGCGCACAGAGCAGAGGAAGGGTCATTTTACCTTCTAACAGGTCTTTGCCCCCGGGTTTGCCGGTTTGTGTTTGGGGGGCGTAGTCCAAAATGTCGTCCCTGATTTGAAAGGCAACACCAATACAAAGGCCAATTTGCTCGATCAAAGTGCATTGGGCATCAGTGGCGCCTGCCGATTTGGCGCCTGTGGCCATGCACGAAGCCATGAGCATGGCTGTTTTTTTGGTGATGATTTGGTGGTACTCCTCCATGGTGGTGTTGCGATGCCTGGCCTTTTCCATCTGAAACAACTCCCCCTCGCTCATTTCGCCGATTGCATGGGCATAACGGCAGAGCAACGATTCGCCTCCATGATCAATAAGAAGTTTAAAAGCACGTGCCAGCCAAAAATCACCCAGCAACACGGACGCCAAAGGAGAGTAGAGTTTTTGTACTGTAAGGGCGCCGCGTCGCGTGTCAGATTGGTCGGCCACGTCGTCATGGAGCAGCGTAGCGGTGTGCACCATCTCTACCACAGCGGCCACCACGGCGGTCAATTGGGTGGGGGCGCCAAATACCTTTGCCGACAACAGGGAGAGCATCGGGCGGATCTGTTTGCCCCGACTAGAGGTCAAATGGCTGTTTACCTGCGTCACAAATGAGAAAGGAGAGGCCACAGCCGTTGAAAAGAGGGTTTGGTACTGTGTCCATTCCGGTTCAAGAAACGTTGTAATCCTATTGATTTCCATATTCGTTACTATCATGATAGTGCAGCATATCGGGCGCCCAGGTCGGCTCTGCATCTATGGCCGGCAAAATATCCTCCACGCGGGTAACCACCTTCCACACTTGGCATTGATCTGCCCCCATCATGCGCTCCCGCACCATGTCGTCAAAAAAAAGGAGCAACGAATCGTAAAATCCATCCTGATTAAAGATGATGATCGGATTACAAAATTGTCCTAACCGCTTTAGGCTGATCGCTTCGGCAAGCTCTTCCAATGTGCCCACGGCGCCTGGGAGGGCCACAATGGCGTCTGCATCCTTCATCATCAAATGTTTTCGTTCGCGCATATTTTCCGCCACTTTCAGATGGGTAAGGCGTTTGTCGTCCCATCCATATTGAACCATAAACTCGGGAACAACCCCCTCAATGGTACCGCCCGCTTCAACGGTCGCCCCAGCTAAAACGCCCATCAGCCCTTTGGACGTACCTCCGCACACAAGGGTGTGTCCCTGCAAAGCAGCAAGCCGCGCAAATTGCGCGGCCGCTTCTATATACTTGGGAGCGATCCGATTGCTGGAGCAGCAATAGACGCAGATGCGTTTTCCCATGAGGCGTTACGCCATTAGAACAACAAACCTACGGATAGTTGGAATCCGTTTAAGTTGGAACTGCCAAAAACAATGTCGGACTTACCAATGTCGCCCAATGTACCAAAGGCCCAGTTCCATTTTCCTGTAATCTGAAGAATCCAAAGGTCGATTCCAAAACCCGCGCCACAACCGTAGCCAAGATTTTTAACACCGTCCCACTCTTTTGCCTTGCCACCCATGGAGGCTAAGTAGCTGACATATGGCCCTGCAAAAACATACGGACGGAAAATCAGCAAGTCAATACCCCACTGGAGATTTAGCGGTAATTCCACATAACTGAAGTCAAATTTATAATTGGCTGTAGATATTTTTGAATCAAATTTCCTTACCGAGTAGAGGAGCTCCGGCTGAAAAGCAAATCCCAACGGAAGTTTTGCCTGAACAAGGATTCCGGCGTGCCAGCCCGTGGAATTCCACGAAACCGAACTATTCCCTCCCTCCTTGAATTTAATGTCTTTATGGCTACTAAAGTTAAGCCCCCCTTTAATACCAAAGTGGGTTTGCGCAGAGAGCCCAAAGGCAAAGAAAAGCGCTAAAATGCAGATTGTAATCTTTTTCATAATGTTTATTTTTATGGGATAATTGATTCTAATCTTTTGACGATTTCTGCTTTGGTGATCGCCCCAACCACTTTATCCTTTAACTCCCCATTTTTAAAAAAGAGGAGGGTGGGAATGTTTCTGATTCCATACTTAACCGGAATATCAGACGAAGTGTCCACATCGCACTTGGCAATAATGGCCTTGCCCTCATATTCGACAGCAAGTTCATCAATAACAGGCGCAATCGCGCGACAAGGGCCGCACCAGGGCGCCCAAAAATCAATCACAACCGGTTTGTCGGCATTGATTACAATTTCTTTAAAATTCGCATCATTTACTGCTATGGCCATAACAAAATTTTTAAATTTCACCGTAGGGGCGGGCCTCGCGCCCGCCCAATAACATTGCAAAGATATAAAAAAATTTTACATCAACACCGCCAGACCGCCTTCGGCGGTCTCTTTGTACAACCGTGGCAAATCGTGTCCCGTGCGTTTCATTGCCTCTACCACGGTATCAAAACTGATCAAATGGTGTCCGTCGGACAACAGGGCAAACATGTTGGCGTCTATGGCGCGACCTGCCGCAAAGGCGTTGCGTTCAATGCAGGGAATCTGCACCAGTCCGCCTACAGGGTCGCAGGTGAGGCCCAGAAAATGTTCTATACCCATGGAGGCGGCATATTCGATTTGCGCCACACTGCCCCCAAAAAGTTGTACCGCCGCTGCAGACGCCATGGCGCAGGCAGACCCAATCTCTCCCTGACAACCCACCTCAGCGCCTGAGATTGAAGCGTTGGTTTTGATGATGTTGCCAATGAGTCCGGCAGTGGCCAATGCACGTATAATACGCTCGTTACTAAAATCGTAATGTTTTTGATTGAGGTAGAGCACAGCAGGAAGCACGCCACAGGAGCCGCAGGTGGGCGCTGTGACCACCAATCCTCCCGAAGCGTTCTCTTCTGCCACGGCCAATGCATACGCAAACACATGCGTGCGTCGTTGCAATGTGCCTTGATATCCCTGTGCCTTAACATGATATGATGCCGCTTTGCGGGGGAGTTTAAGCCCCCCCTGAATCACCCCTTCGGTCTCTAAACCGCGCTCTACGGCGTCTTTCATCACTTTCCACACCTCTGCCAAAAAGTCAAAAATGTCTTTCTCTTCGTGTTGCACCACATACTCCCAAAAGGTGGAGCCGTTGTTGCGACACCATTGTAAAATGCGGGCCATGGACGACTGGCTGTACCGCTTGGTTTTGGGCTCGCGTTTGCCGGTATCGCTCAAATCGCCGCCGCCGATGCTAAAGGTAGTCCACTCTTTCACGCTCTTGCCGTTACTGTCTAATGCCTCAAATTTTATCCCGTTTGGGTGCTGAGGGAGAAAGATTTGGGGCTCCCAGACTATAGTTACCGGCTTATGGTACAACGCGCAAACATCCTCAATCGCCTTGTTGGTCAAGTGCCCTTTGCCTGTTGCCGCTAAGCTGCCGTAAAGGGTCACCCTAAACGAATCTGCCTCAAGGTGTTCTTTGACAAACTTTTGCGCAGCGTTCCGCGGCCCCATGGTGTGGCTGCTCGAGGGACCGTAGCCGATTTTATAGATCTCTTTGATCGACTCCATCCTACACCCCCGATTCCGCTTCCCACACAAAGGCCCTCAGCCCCTGCTGCTCCGCCTGTTGGTTTAGATGCTTGAGCTCCTTGAGCAACGTCGCCGCCTTTTTGTCATCTACCAAAGTGAGTATCGACCCGTTTTGGGATGGCCAGGCGTGGGTGCCGTAGTGGGGCTCGCCCTGATGGCTGCCCCGCCCATGCACCTCTTCCCAGCGGGTAAAGCCGCGGATCTCTAAATGGTCTAAAATTTGTTCAATTGTTTGTGTATGCGACTGTCCGTATACGATGAGGATTGCTTTCATGATGTTTGGTTTTGATGTTTTGCCCTTGTAAATGCCGAATACATGGCGGGAACGACCAACAAGGTGAGCAGGGTGGAGAACGACAAACCGCCGATCACCGCAATGGCCATGGGCTGCCAGATCTCTGCGCCCTGGCCTTTGCTCACCGCCAATGGAATCATTCCCAAGATGGTGGTTAGGGAGGTCATGAGTACCGGACGCAGGCGCGATTTGCCGGCGGTAATGACCGCCTGGTTAATCGGCAGGCCGCGTTCGCGTTGCAGGTTGGTAAAGTCGATAATGATGATCCCGTTCTTGACCACAATCCCCACCAGCATGATGGCGCCAATCATGGCAATCATGCTTAACGACGTACCGGTGATCCAGAGCGCCAAAAAGACGCCGGTAAAGGCAAAGAGTACAGTGAGCATAATGATAAAGGGCTGTTTGAACGACTCAAAC
>WQYK01000017.1 GCA_009781275.1 Bacteroidales bacterium
CCAAATAGAGATTTGTGCACACAGCTATAGTTATTCTCAACTGGAACGGAAAGGCCTTTTTAAAGGCCTTTCTGTCTCCATTGCTGGATAGTATAGCTTCTACTCCGGAGGCTGAGGTCATCATTGCCGACAACGGATCTACCGACGGATCTATCGATTTTTTACAGGCGCACTATCCGCAGTTGCGCCTCATTCTTTTTGAACAAAACTTGGGTTATACGGGCGGTTATAACCAAGCGCTGGCACAAATAAAAGCCGACTATTATGTCTTGCTCAATTCCGACGTGCAGGTAGATTCAAACTGGCTGGAGCCATTGATCTCTTTTATGGAATTGAATCCGCAAGCGGGCATCTGTATGCCCAAAATCCGCTCCCTAAATCAACCTGATTATTTTGAATATGCCGGAGCGTGCGGTGGATTCATTGACCGCTGGGGATATCCTTTTTGCCGCGGCAGGATCCTTTCCCATATTGAACACGACCATGGTCAGTACGACACACCTATAGAGATCTTTTGGGCCAGCGGCACCTGCCTGATGATTCGCGCAGCGCTGTTTCATGAACTGGGCGGCTTTGACGAGCGCTTTTTTGCGCACATGGAGGAGATTGACCTCTGTTGGCGCGCCAAGTTAAGAGGTCAACAGGTATGGGTAGTCCCGCAATCGTTGGTGTTTCATGTGGGAGGCGGTACGCTCTCCAACGATTCCCCTAAAAAACTTTACCTTAATTACCGCAATAACCTTTGGATGCTCCACAAGAACTTACCCAAAGGAAAGCGGTTTGTGACATTGACATTCAGGATTTTGCTGGACTATCTCTCTGCCTTTGTTTACCTAATCAGGTGCAAGCCCACTCTCTTTTCTGCAGTGTTTAGGGCGCATCGCCATTTTTGGAAAGGGCGCGGGCAGGTCTCTCCTCAAGCCAGAGGAACCGTCGGCCATATTTGGGGGAAAAGCATTGTATGGCGCTTTTTCCTCAAGAGGAAAAAACTCACTTTTGATAAAATCACCTTTCCTTTACAATAACTCCAGCGCCTGCTCCAAACGTATGCCCCGCGATCCTTTGATCAAGACAACGGCGCCGATTAGCGGGGAGTCCGACAAGTGGGCTTTTAAGGCGTTCACGTCGGCAAAGCAACTGCAACATGGGTGTGCACGCGCTGCTGCTCCCAGTCTGGGGCCGACTAGAAATATTTGGTTGATTTTGGCGCTCTTTTGCAAATCAAACAGTCGCGCTACCAAGGCATGGTGCTCAAGTTCGGAGTCGGCGCCAAGTTCGAGCATGTCGCCAAGTATCACGACTTTATGCGCTGCGGAAAGTTGCTCGAAATTGTCCAATGCGGCTGCCATGCTGGTGGGGTTGGCGTTGTAGGCGTCTATGATCAACGTGTTTTTGGCTGTCTGCATGTGTTGGGAGCGGTTGTTGGTGGGACGGTAGTTTTGGATCGCTTCTGCTGCCAGGAGGGGATCGACTCCAAAGTGAGCGCCTACAGCTAAGGCGGCTAAAACATTGTCTGCGTTATAGGCGCCAATTAGTTGCGTTTCTATGGGGGGATAGCCGGGGACGTGGAGCCGCAGGAATGGGTTTTGCTCATCTGTGGGGAGGATGGATGCTTTTTGGTGATGCAGTCCGTAGAAATGCTTCTCCTTTGTGCCGCCTCTTTGCGCTGCCATGTTGCAGAGTGTGGGATTGTCGGCGTTGACAAAGAGCGTTTGGGCTGCCTGATACAGCTCTCCTTTGGTTTGTATCACTCCTTCTAATGAGCCAAATCCCTCTAAGTGTGCTTTTCCCACGTTGGTGATTAGTCCATAATCGGGTTGGGCAATCGCGGCTAAGACGGCGATCTCTCCAAGGTGGTTGGCGCCCATTTCTATTACAGCCATTTGGGTGGTCGAATCTATGCGCAACAGGGTGAGCGGAACGCCAATGTGGTTGTTGAGGTTCCCTTGCGTGGAACAGACTCGGTATTTTGCTGACAATACCGTTGTGATCAGCTCTTTGGTTGTTGTTTTACCGTTTGATCCGGTGAGGGCAAATATGGGAATATGCTGCATCTGCCTGTGGTGTTGCGCCAATTGCTGCAGCGCTTTTAAGGCATCAGGCACCAAAATGAATTGTGCATGATCTCCAGACGGACGGTCAACTATGGCGTAAGCCGCTCCGGACTCTATTGCTTTTTCTGCATAGTCGTTGCCGTCAAAGTTGTCTCCTTTAAGGGCAAAAAAGAGGTCGCCACGGGAAATTTTGCGGCTATCTGTGGAGATTGACGGGTGTTAAGAAATATTTGATATAGGTGTTCCATAAATTTTCTGTTCATTATTTTCCTGTTGATCCGAATCCCCCGGCGCCTCGCTCAGTTTCGTTTAACTCTTCTACCTGTTGCCACGTTACCCGCGCATGGGCTGCCACCACCATTTGGGCAATGCGCTCGCCCGGATGAAGCGTGAAAGGGGTATCCGATAAGTTGACTAAAATCACTTTGATCTCTCCGCGATAGTCTGCGTCAATGGTACCTGGGCTGTTGACCACCCCCACCCCATGTTTGGCGGCCAAGCCGCTGCGGGGACGAATTTGCGCTTCAAACCCAACAGGCAGCTCAATAAACAGGCCCGTAGGCACTAAGCTGCGCTGCAACGGTTGCAGGGTAATGGGTTGGGGAGTGTGGGCGTAGAGATCCATGCCTGCCGCGCCGGAGGTGGCGTAGTGCGGAAGCGGATAGGGTGATGTGTTTACAATGCGAACGTTCATCAGTTGTTTTGATATGATTTAACGATGCAAATCTAATGTTGCCCTTTCGATTCGCCAAATAAAAAAGAGATATCCCAATATAAGCATTGTATGCACAGACAATTTCATCACCAACGGCATGACGGGCAGGATGAGGGTAATGGCCCAAATCGCCAATCCCACGCCAATGTAAAGCCCTACCCTTCCCCATTGATAGGGTACGGGATCGTGTTTTTGCCCCAGAACAATATTAAGGCCCAAAATCACGGCATAACTAAAGAGGTGCGCCCAAGCGGCCGCTACATAACCAAAGCGAGGCATAAACAAGACGTTGACAACAAGCGTGACCAACAATCCCGAACAGGTGATATAGAGGGCCATCGACGTTTTCTCCGATAGTTTGTACCAAATCGACACGTTAAAGCTCATGCCTAACAACAAGTATCCAAATAACATGATGGGCAATACCGATATACCCGCCCTAAAGTCGCGCCCAAGAATCAACCCAATGACGTCGATGTAGAGCAATACGCCCAAAAAGACCACAACGGAGAAAGCGGTGAAATAGTTGAGTACCTTTGCATAGAGCTCCCTGCTCTGCTTCTCTTTGGCCTGAGCAAAAAAGAAGGGCTCTGCGGCAAAACGAAACATCTGGATAAAGAGCGTCATCAGCACCGCCAACTTGACACCGGCCTGAAAAATGCCCAACTCCGACTGCCACACCTTGGGGGCGGGAATCAGAAAGCGGAACAGGATGCGATCGCTAAAGTCATTTAGGATGCCCGGCAGTCCCGCAAGCATCAGCGGCAAAGAGTAACGCATCATCTTCTTCCAGAGCGCGGGATGGAACCCAAAGACGCCCTTTTTGCACAGCTGGGGAACAAAGAGAACCATCAGCAACACACAACTCAGAAAAATCGCTAAGAGTATGTAGCTAAAGTCGGGAACAGGTGATATATACCGGCCCAAAAACGAGTCTGGATGAAGCCGCAGATAGCCCGGAAGAACCAAAAACAACAGCAGGTTAAAGGTCAACTCTCCGGCGATCTTGATGGTTTTAAAAACGGCGAATTTGAACGCTTTATGCTCAAACCGCAATTTGGCAAACAGGATCGACGTAAAGTTGTCGATGGCCAGAATAGCGCCAAACCAGACAATGCAACGCTCGTATCCCGTGTAATTTAATCCTGACGCAATGGGTTTGGCAAAGAGAAAACATACGCCTAAAAACAATAGAGAGAGCGCCGTGATGGTACTTAGGGCCGAAGAAAAGACCTGCCCGGGCCGGTCGTGCTTGTTGGCAAATCTAAAACAGCCGGTCTCCAATCCCATCGACAACACCACCTGCAAGATCGCTATATAAGCCAAAAACTCTGTGGCCGTGCCGTACTCCGCCGTGGTGAGCATACGGGTATAGAGCGGAACAAACAAAAAGTTGAGCACCCTGGCCAGCACAGTACTGAGTCCATAGATGGCGGTCTCACCGGCCAATTGTTTAATGGGATTCCTGTTCATCGCGACAACGCTTTTCTTTTAAAGATCAGATAACCAATATTGAGCTGTGTGTACAACTTATTGACCTCTTTATCGTAATAGTTGGTCGACAGGCTGACAGGGCCCAGGGGCGATTGCCAAACCAGGGCGGCAGAGGCCATCCAGCTATCCACCGACAAAGCTTCTGCGTTGTACAGATTTCCCCACCCATCCTGCATCGTCTTTTGGTAGGGCAAAAAGTAGAATCCCGACAGCCGCAACGAAAAAGTCGGGGTAAAGCGCACCACCGGTATCAATCCGCACCCCAAGTAGACGTCCGCCCTGTACTGGTCAAGCATCAGCGTTTTGCTGTGCGGTGTGGGCTGAAAAGCGGGCTGCGCCATCACCGTCGAAATGTAGTCCGACATAAACGGACTGTTTCCAATGGCAATATCGACCAATATGCCCATCGAAAAATGATCTCCGATCCGGTGGTACCGCTCGTCAAAAAAGCGCGCCGTAAACATGGCGCGGTGGGTATCGTTTGCACCGGAATTGCGAAGGGGAGCGCGGGAACCGGGGAGGTAGGTCTCCCATCCCGTCACATACCTAAAGGTGATCGATTGATTGTTCCCGCGGGTTGGATATTGTTTGTAATCCAAGGTGTTTCGATTGATCGTCAGCAACGGGGAGAGGTACCTGAAAGTGGCCTTATTGGGACTATCTGCCGAACTAAAATCGGGAACAGAAAAATAGGTAAAGTAGTTCACGCCCGCATCGGCCCCTATCTTTAGGGCATAACTTCTGTGAAACGAGAGCGGCATTCCAACGTTAACGGTTGCAAAGACCTCCGATTCCTGCATATTATTGGGATATGCTTCGGAGTAAAAGAGATCCTGCGATCCGCTAAAGTAGTCAAAACGGTGACCGGTCACATTGATTTCATAAAAGAAGAGGGGACGTATTCCCAGGTCGTGGCGCCAGTAAAGGTTGGCCCCGTTGTAGAGCCTGCCGGCCCAAAGGTCAAGCGCCGTTTTGGCCATCGTGGCGCCCCAGAACCGATACTCAAGCCCCAAATAACCTTGATTGAGCGACGACGAAGAGATGTTGCCGCCAATCATCAAACGAAAAGGGGCCGCTTTAGTCGCCTTAATGTACACATCAAAGAGCGAATCGGGCCGCATAAGTGCGCGGGGATAGAAAGTTTTAAACTCTTTGGTAGCGAGCACCCTGTAGTACCCGCGCTTTAGTTGGCCAAAGTCAAACGGCTCCTGACGGTCCAGCCGGATGGTACGGTCAATAAACTCCTGTTGCGATGGCTCTACTGAGCCCTCTACCATCACATCTTTAAACCGGAACGGCAGATAGCCCTCCCTAAAGGAAGCCCGTCGGCGAGAGAGCTCCTGCGGATCGGAAACACGCGTAATCCGCTCCTTAATCTCCTCAATACGGGCGATGGTCGATTCATACCCCTTGGTCATGATCTCATCCACTTTTTGAAAATCAAGGAGGGCATACATCGTATAGTCGCCGCTGATCAAAACGCCCTTCTCCTCAGGAATGTCGTAGTTGGTCTCAAATATCACCAAGTTGCCGATCTGTTTCACCACATCGTCCTCAGAGGGCGTCTTTGCGTTCTCAATGCATTGCGCCCCAATGATTACATCGGGATTAAAGTCGCGCTCCATCACGTCCCGAGGAAAGTTGTTGTAGACGCCTCCGTCAAACATCAGCACCCCGTCAATCATGATGGGCTTAAAAACCAAAGGAAAAGTCATGGAGGCCCTGATGGCGGAACCCAAGTCGCCCGATCGGGCAATGTAGGGCTTTTTGTTGACCACATCGGCCGATACGCAACGAAAAGGCGCCATCAACCGGTCAAAATCATACCCCGCACGGGCGCCCGCCTGTCCAAAAATCTGCAACACGGCAAGATCCATTTGGTACGGAGCCACCAAGCTGACAGGTAGTTCCAATTTGAGCCCCTTTTTCTCTAACTCTTCGCCTTTACCAAAGGAGAAGCCAAACATGTCGGGAACAGGCTCTCTTCTATAGATATAGGTTGCATAACCATGCTCATCCAACCCTCGATACCAGGTGTTAAAATCATCCGACTTGATGAGGGCGACCATCTCGTCGGGCGAATAACCAATGGCATACAATCCGGCAATGATCGCCCCCATTGACGTGCCCGCCACATAGTCGATCGGAATGTTGTGCTCCTCTAACGCTTTGATCACTCCTATATGAGATAAACCTTTGGCCCCACCTCCACCTAAAACCAAGCCTACGCTTTGAGCAGAAGCCACTGTTGTAAATATCAGAAATCCAAATAGTACAAAATATTTTATATCCCTCATAATCTTTGTCATACAGCGATTGTTATTTTTGCAAAGATAATAAAAGTACTTTTTTATTTTGATTTCCAAAAAATTATTTACTTTTGGGCACTTTTTATACCTTATATATAACATATCTCGTAATCAGTAACACCTTTATATATTACATCACATGAAACGCATCCTCTATCTTTTAATTGCCTCTTTACTATTTGTTTTCTGTGGCAACCAAACACCTAAAGGTAAATCAGAAGAACCTGTTCTCAAAATCAAGACCTCAGAGGGAACCATAACTGTCAAGTTGTACAAAGAGACCCCTTTACATCGAGATAACTTTATGCAGTTGGTAGACGCCGGATACTACAACGGAATTATCTTTCATCGTGTAATTAAGGGATTTATGATACAAGCCGGAGAAACAGGCAAAACGCCAACCAAGGTACAGTCAGAAACCAACATCGACTTCACCATCCCCGCGGAGATCGTGCCCCAGTTTTTTCACAAACGAGGCACTCTTGCCGCCGCCAGGATGGGAGATCACGTTAATCCAGAAAAGGCTTCATCCCCAACCCAATTCTACATTGTACACACCGATGACGGCGCAAAACACCTTGATGGGAGCTACACCGTGTTTGGAGAAGTGATAGATGGCTTTGATGTAATCGATATTATAGCCAACAAAACCGTTATTAACACACGGCCAGCGCAAGAGGTAAAAATTATTTCCATTTTGCCTATTGACTAAAATATCTACTTGGTTTTTACAACAAAAGCTAAATTTTGGTAAGATTTGGTTTCAATAAGGTAAATTTCCGTTACCACCTGTCTTTTAATACTTCTTACATTTGCACGTTTTTATGACTAACTGTTTTGTATGACCTAAAAAATATTACTGACCAATTGGAACTCACTATGTCTCTTCTCAAATATAAATCTCACCATTCATGACTAAAAAACTGACATTATTGTTTGTGGCCATCGGAATCGCCTCTATGGGTCTGGCGCAGGGGGTAACCTGGCCCGTTGGGACGACGGTAGAAGCGCCTGCTTCGGCTTTTACCGCCCAAACTCCTCCGGCCTTTGCAATCAGAACCAACCTCGTTTATTGGGCCACCTTAACACCCAACTTCGGTGCGGAGTATGGGATTACTAACAAAATCACTTTTAGTCTTAATGGGGGGTATAACTTTTTAAACCTTAAAGGGTCTACAGAAAACAACTCGAAATTTGTACACTGGATTGCAGAGCCTGAGGTGCGTTATTGGACTTGCGAGCGTTTTAATGGTCATGCATTTGGAGTACATGGTATATATTCAAAATACAACATTGGAGGCTACAAAATCCCGCTTTTGTTTGAGAAAGATTTTCGTTATGAGGGCGTCGCTTACGGAGGTGGCGTCTCTTACAACTACCACTGGATGGCCGGTAAGAGCTTGGGAGTGGAGTTTACTTTGGGTGTCGGCTTTGTCTATCTGCAATACGAAAAGTTCCCGTGCGGCCATTGCACCGAGCCCATCAACACATTCATGAAAACTTATATAGGTCCCACCAAACTGGGCATTAACCTGATTTACGTTATTAAATGATCTAAGCCATGAGAAAGTTTTACATTATACCTTGCATTATCTTATTGGCCTGTGGTGCTCTTAACGCTCAAAAATCAGGCTCAGGCGATATAGCCGTCTCCGATTTAAGGATGGTTGTTGTAAATGGATCCGTTGAAATCAGCTTTACAGCAATGATTTCAAACAAAGCCACTAAAAGCAGTTATACTCTTTTTGCCGTACCTACCTTGACCAATAACGTTACCCGCTTACCCTTGGCTGCCATTGTGGTACAAGGCAAGCGTGCACAGGTTGCAGAAAAACGCTATGCCATGTCCAGAACCTACCCGGGTCTTGGCCAGCCAATCTATGCAAACAACGGACAACAAGTCCCCTACTTCATTTCGGTTCCTTACGAAAGCTGGATGACCAACGTAAGCCTTATTATGGACAAGTACGAGCGTGGATGCTGCGATGATGTGGTGATGCCCTCGGTTGACATCGCCAGAAATGTTGTCTTATCTGCATCTCATTCTCCTCAACCATCGGCTCCACAGCCGGTTCAAGCGCAACCCACACCCACCCCGGCTCCGGTTACGCCCACTCCCGTTCCCGTCACCCCAACCCCGACTCCGACTCCGGTTCCGGTTACACCCACCCCGGTCCCCGTTGCTCCGGCTCAGGCTACACAGGTTCCTGTTACTCCGGCTCCTGCTCAGGCTCCTCAGTTTCAGGGTTCTCATACTACTATTATCCAAGTTCCCATCCCTGCCACTCAATCCACTGTTCAGCACCAGGGCGTTCAACCCTCCGCAGCAACAACGCAGGGCGCTCAAAGGAGCGTGGTTACCCCCTCCGTCCAATCCCAACAGTATCCATATTATCTGATCGACTCACCCGACAGTTTTGACGACTCACACTTCTCCACTGCCGACAAGTTGGCGCGCCACTTCTCTTTTATCTCTCCCATCACGGAGTACGATGCAGCCAAGAGAAAGTCACGTACAGGCGTACTCTTTGACTACAACATGCCCCTCAACCTGAGCAGAGGCATCTCCCGCGCCCAGCAAAGTGACCTGGATCTGTTTATTGACGAAAACCGCGACGAAGCGCTCTCCATCTACTTTAAACAAGGCAGCGACGTAGTAGATAGATTATATGCCGACAACGGCTACGCACTGGTCGACATGATCTCAAGCATACGCGCCATTCAATCCTCAAACGATTGCCGGATTGTACGCGTCATCATCGCCGGATTTGCCTCTCCCGAAGGCCCATTCCTCTTTAACGACCGATTGGCCTGGGAAAGAGCGGTAGCCGTTAAAGAGATCATGCTCAACAACACCAACCTCTCCAACCGCATCGTTAGCATCTACAACGGCTCCGTAGACTGGCGCGGACTCTACCGTCTGGTCGCCGAATCTGACATGTACCACAAATACCAAATCCTCAACATTATTGACCTTGCCCCCATTGTAGGAGACCACCGCTACGCCGGCCGTCTTGACGAACTCAAACGACTCAACGGAGGAGAACCTTATAAATACATGTTAAACAACATCTTCCCACTTCTCCGCAACGCCGCCTACATCAAAATCTACTACGAAAACACCAACAACACATACATAGCCCCATAAAACACAGAAACCACAAATAAACCACACCCAGAAACAAAACAACCTTAATAAATTTATCAACTAGAAAAAAACAAAACAATTAACTAAAGTTTAACTAAAATTTTTTTAAACATGAAAATCAAACTTTTATTTGCTGCATTTGCAGCTGCAGCCGTGCTGGTTTCCTGTATGGGAGAAGAGCAATCTATCTCTACCACAGAAGGCACGATCAAAAACCCGACCGTTGCTACGTTCTCCTTAAAGCTTAGCAACCCTGACACCAAATTATTCAATGATTTTAACCCTGATGCAAAAAATCAGGTAGCTACTGAAGTGAACATTAACCCGGCTGACTTGCGCCTGATTATTATTGACGATGATACAAATATTATCGAAATCAATGAATTATTTGGAACCGGTACTACAGGCACAACACTGTCTAAAACAGTTCAGGTTGCCGCCGGCCCCAAAAAGATCTTTGTGATTGCCAACGCAGGCACATCATCATTTGGCACTGCAATAGGAGCAATCGCTGTTGGCGCCAACAAATCAGCTCTTGATGGTGTTGTATTTGACGCGGGAACGCCCCAGTTCCCTTGGACAAACAAGACGACATTTGGTCGTGACTTTAAGCTTGAACCACTTTATTTAAACAGTTCTTCAAGCTCCGGTCTCCCTGCAAGCAACACCGACCAGTTTACTTATCAACTGAAAGCCGGCGTTAGCGCTGCAACCTCATCCGGAAACCCCGGAACCCCTGTTGCGATACAAAATGGCAACACCTTTACCCAGGACAATAACAATTTTGATATTAAATTGGTCTTTATGGCTGCAAAAGGTCGTTTGGGATATACCGCAGGCGCCTTAACCAACGGCACCATAGCTACGGTCACCGATGTGAAGTACTCCATCCACAACCTGGCCCGCTTTACCAATCCTATTCAAAAGGTTGTGGGTACGCTCCCCCAATCATACTACTTTGGCAAAACCTTTGATCTTCCCTTTGTTACAGGCGGCCCCCATGTTGATCCCGGCTACGGTTATCACTTTGATTCCGGAATGAATACAAATCAAAACGCTACTCTAGTTTCAGGAACCGGACCTTACACTTTTATTGCCAGTACGCCTTATATCTATGCTGCTGAAAACAACAATGTTTCTATGACCTGGGGACAAGCGACTCACTTTGCCATTAACGCTCACTACAGACCTAATAGGATTGTTACGTCAGTTGATTTTGAGCCGGTTAATACGCCTAAGCTTAACATGAACCAAACCGGTACTTATCCGGGAACCGGGTATGTTTACCTTCGTAAAGATATCTCCGGCCCACACGGATCAATTGAATCTGGAACCTGTTTCTCAACATTGGTGCTTTTACAACAAGCTGCCTGGCTTTGCTACTACGCAGAGAACATTACAACTGGTGGCTGGACTGCTTCTGGACCTCAAGTTACCCAGGCTAATGCTCTCATTGATCCAACGCCTCCCGCTGTTGTTCCTGCCCAACTACCCGTAGCCAACCCCAATTATGGTTACTACATATTCGCCTTACCTAACCCGTCTAATGCCTCAGGTGGTAACTGGTACCGTTTGGCTATAGGCGAACCTGCAAACAGCAACACTTACTTTAAGTATGGCGTTTTCCGTGGAAAAGCATACGAGGCTATTGTTACAGCATTTAACGGCCCCGGTGTACCTTATGAGTGGATGCTTAATCAAGATCCAGGCGAACCTGTTGATGCCGAAACCAACGTAACCGTCGTTATCTCTATTCTTGAGTGGGTAGTTATTCAGATACCTCAACCACTGCCGTAATCTCTATTTGTAGATGAACTAAATCAAAAAAGAGGGGGTGCCCTCACCCCCTCTTTTGATTTCTTAAAACAAAATTTACTCTTACGGCGTAAGAGCACGCTACAAAATGCTCTATACCATTGGTCATCCGGGTTTAACATATTAAACATGAAATCAAAATATTATAAAATAACTCTTTTCACTTTGGCAGTATGTATGCTGTTTTTTCCAAAGTGCACCAAAGAGGACCTAACCGACTGCGGCGTTATCGTTCGCTTTAAATACGACAAGCACGTTCAGGGCATTAGTTTCAGTGATGAAATCAAAAGCATTGATCTTTACGTGTTTGACGAGAACGGAGCCTATATAGAAACAAGGTCGTCATTACCATCCGACGCAACGGTCAACGGCTTTTTGCCCGAAACCTACCAAGTCGTTATGCGCGACCGTAAACCCGGAACTTACACATTTATTGCATGGGGAAATGTAAAACGTGAGTTTTTTGACATGTCTACCCTTAACGTTGGCGCCTCTACTTTTAACACCGCCACCCTCAACTACATCAGAGATGAACGTAACGAGCGCGGTCCAACCCTCTCTCTCTTTCACGGCTCACAAATGTCCGTCAACTTAGAAAGCCATACCATTGGGAGCAAAATCATCACCATTGATTTGATGAAATATGCAAAACATGTTGTGGTTACCATTGCTGGATTTCCTGAGGGATTTGATTTAGACAATTTTAACTGTTACATTGTTTCGAGCAACGGGAATTACCGCTTTAACGGAAGTTTTGGGAACCCTAACCCACCCATTACCTACAATCCGACAATCACTGTCATGCAAAATGGTTCTGTTGTTGAGTTTGACTTTTACATTCTCCGCGAAGACAACGACAATCTTACTAACTCCAAGTTAGTCATAAGCTACACCGGTCAGGACGGCACAGAAATCATTCTACGTCAAGAGTCATTGGTTAGCATGCTCAGGTTGCTTCCCAAATCCGGTCCCAACGCTCGAAATACTGGAGACCTTGATATTGACCATGAATTCTTTATTGATGTGGAGATTGAAATTGAAGACGATGGCACAAATGCTACGGCTTCTATCTTTATCGAGTACTGGGATCAAACACCTCAAATACCAAAGCCTTTAGGTTAGGATGAATACTTAAAAAGAACAACCATGTATTTGAAAAAATATTTATCATATATCTTACTGGGATCACTTCTGTTCTTTCTTCCCGGTTGCTCTTTTGAGCACTCGTCCGGAGATTCCGAAGAGGTTCTGTTAGACGTACCCTTTACCCGCGCAGGTTACTCTGCCTACGAAGATAAAATCATCACAGCCCGTATGATTGTAGTGCGCTCAGCAGGGCAATCCAATGGTGGTCAGGTTGTGGTCAACACCATTACCCCTCTCGAAGAGGACATCCTAAATCAAAAATGGGTAAAATTTAAAGAGCTTGTTCCTGTTGGATTTATCGACATCTATATATTTACTAATGAACTGGCCTCATGGGGACTTGGCGCTTATGCTGTTGGTACTCCCGGGCCCACATTGGGTGCACTCCAAGCCAAAATACTTGACCTCAACAACTATCCGGTCGTAAGCGGCACTCCGGACTATCCTCCCGTAGATGCTACTCACGCAATACCCATGTTCCTCTACCATCAAAATGTAAAACTTGCCATTGATGGGTCGTTGACAAAAGAAGGCATACCTCTTACCTCTTTTAAGGCGGAACGTATCTGGTCCAAAGTAGAGCTGCAAATCAACTGTCCTTACAGCGAATTGCCGGATTCAACTCCCATATCGTTGGACAGCGTCTACATTAGGCGTATGCCTCAAAAATCGTGGCTCCTTCCCCAGACTTATAGCTCATCACATGGTTTTTTTGATGGTACATACTACGCATCACCTGCCGATGCCGAATTGGCTTGGAATACTGATTCAGACTTAAATCCCGGATTTTATCATGAGTATGTCTTTTACATTCCCGAATACATTGTAACAGATTATACGCTACCCACCTATCTTGTTATTACGGCCCATAGGGACTCAAATCCCCTTCACAGGTTTCACTACACCATTGTACTGGGAAATGGCCTGGCAACAAAAACCCTTGCACAAATGCGTGAAACCACTGATCCGGCTGACCTGAGGATATCAAGAAACACCCATTATCTTATTCAGATAACAAAAATTACAGCATTTGGTGAAGACGATGTTATTCCCATTCACCTCAATCCCTCTGTAACCAACTGGACATTTCAAGATATTATTCTAGAGTAGCCATTTCACTTTACCACCACTCCCCCCTTGGCGCTATCCACCGTAATGGTGTATTTTTGGTTCCCTTTTACAATCCAGCGAACAACTACTTTTCCATTTCCCGGAATATTGGCCACAGCTAATTTCTGGGGATTTACTTTTTGTTCCACTCCCTGACTGTAAAAAGGATCTGACATCACCATGCCCACAATCACCTGAGGACCACTTATAGAAACCCAATCCGGACGCTCTATCCTGTTTTGCATGTCAAAAGTGGAGTGGGTGGGAATGAGCCGGCTGTTGTAAACCTCAGCCGTAATTTGACGGTATCCGCCCTCAATCGCCACATCTGTAACATTACCAATGCTCAATTGAGGCGTACAGTAGGCGTGGTGGAGCACAAACATGGCATTCCTGTGGGCGTCTGCCTCAAGCAGAAAACCGGGGTGAAGGCGTTGGGTACTGTTTTTCTTGAGTCCCCCGATCTCTATTTTGCCGTAAACGGGATGGTCAAACTCTGTCCATGGAACGTAGGCATCTCCAAGCAGCATCGTTTTGTTAAACTCCTCCATTGTTGTTGCGCGGTCTCCCTGATACCTGCCGTGATACATCCAGTCGGGATGCCATAACTCGTTGCAAAAAGAGAAGATGCCGCGACAAAAAGCAAACCAGTCAAGCGAACCTCCATAAATAGTATAAAGGTCTTTATAGACCACCATATATCTGTATGAGGGAATCATCTCCTCTCCTTTCTTTCCAATGGCGTCGTACACCGCCCTGTCGGAACGGCTCACTCTGTCTGCGTCCAATTCTGATCCGGGAGGGCTTAAGATCATGCCGCCATTGTTATGAAAAGTCTGAACGCCGGCAATATTTGGGTGTGACAGAAAAAACTTACTGAGCGCCTGAGATTCGGGAAGGGAAAAGGGATACTTTAACGCCCCGCCCTGTAGAAAATTGGGTTGCCAGTTAAAGCCAAAGTCGCGGTTGGGATCATACCCGCCCGGGCCGTCCTCTCCTGCCCGGCCATCTCCGTCCATATCCAACGCCTCTATTCCCAAGAGGTCGTATTGACCCTGTACGCCCACAGGCGCTAAAATGAGGCGATTGGGATAATTTGGGTCTGCAGTATGCGTCCCGTTGGGATTCTTACGGCGCATCTGCGTAATAAATCCGTCCCCATTGAGGTCTTGGGGGCCGTCCTCGTCCGCAATGCCGTCTCGGTCGTTGTCTAAGGGCAGAATACCGGAACGGAGCGCTCCCGCCTCCTGAGTAAACACGGCCCGTCCATCGGGATTGATGGTAGGTGAAATATAAAACGTCTTTTGTTCAAGTAATTCTCGAATAAAAGCATTATCGTTGAAACTCTCAATAAGGTACCACGCCAGATAGAGCGCCATCTCTGTGCCCTGAATCTCGTTTCCGTGCAGATTGGCGTCAACCCACATCGCCGGTTTGCGGTCGGGATTACCCTTTGAAAAGTCAGACACGGTGAGCACCCATATATCGCGGTTCCCCACCGACTTTCCAATACTTTGGAGTTTAACCAGATCGGGATATGCCTTTACCATCTCTTTGCAGAGCGATTCGATTCCCGCAATGGTGTGGTAGTGGTTCCAGCTCACTTTTACCTTGGGATTGGCGGGAGATCCTGCAGCTTTAAAAAATTGACTTGTATAGGTTTGTCCCTGAAGCAAAGCGGTTGCCGACATGCTGATTAAAAGCAGCCATATATATTGTATAAATTTTTTCATCGGTTTGTCAGATTAAAGTGTGATTTGTGTGGTAGCATAACCTGCGGTGGGCGTTCCTGTTTCGACCTTTACCGTACCGCGACCCCGGATGACCCAGGTCAATTCTGTTGTTTCTCCTCCCTGTAAAACAGGCTTGGTGGTTTTAAGGTTGCCTTGAATAAGAGTCTGTCCCTGACTCAAATTGAGTTGGGTTGTGATGAACTTCAGGTAATAGGATCTCTCACCTATTTGATTGATGGTAGGCATCAGGCCGTCATTTTTAATCGTCAAGGTCACGCGTGAAATGCTCCCGTCTAATGTCTCCTTTTTAAACGACAAAATAGAGATGCGTGGCGCAACCTTTGTCAGTTCGTTTACAAACGAGGTGTGCTGCTCTACCAATTTGCCTGTCATTTGATACGGAGGGTTGTACATCACGTACGGCTTGACGCCGCCCACCTCCACCTTTAGATCGGGAAAGTCGGGATGGTTGCTAATGGGAGTCCACGGCACAAACACATCTGTAACACCGTTTGAAGAAGCCCAATCTAAGAAAGTCAGCTCAAGATTGCCCTCCGTAGCTCTGTTTGAAGAGATTGGCCACCAGCCCGGAGTGGTAAAGGAGTATCGGCCGTAGTGCTGGTATCCCCATGTGTAAAACTCGCCTCCTTCGGCAGGAAAGGCGGTGGTGTTGGCAATATCGGGAACCGATTGATTATATAGTGAACTTACATAGCTGTAAATGTTTGAATCATCTGTGTTTTCCGGTCCAAACCCGGCATGGCGGGTGGAGAACGCCTTAGTGGCCTTTGACAGGTTGTTGTGTAGTGAAAAGCTAAGGATGGTATGTACATTAAAGGCGTCATACAAAAAATCGGCTACCGCCCTGCTCTCCACCTCCGAAACAGCCCAATCCCCTCCCTGGGGCTGAAAGTTCTTGTACATAAAGGTAAAATTCTTATTAAAATTGACCCCGCCCTCTCCGTCTTCGTTAAAGAGTCCGTCCTTGTCGTTATCAATCCCTTCGGAGAGCAACAAGTATTTACCCCGTTCACCTTTGGCAGGATTGGCCGGAACCAACACCCGTGGATCCACTGAAGATTCGATGTGGGCGCCCTTGGGCGACTCTACCCTCATTTGGGTGATCATTTTGTCGTTATTGAGGTCCTCAAAAGGATCCTCCCCTGCCTGACCGTCTCTGTCGCTATCTGTTAGCCTGGCGTTTACCGTCCGTTCATACCTAAGTGGAGCAAAGTATTGCTCGGTAGCGTCCGGGTTGACGTTGGGAAAGATGTAGTAGGTGTTTTGGGCCAGAACGGCGTCTATATCCGTTTGGGCCAACAGGCGCTCGGCTATACCCATCGCCAACTCTACCCCTAAAAGATGGCGGCCGTCTACACCGCCCAAGATGGCCATGGCGGGCTGTCTGTCCGTTTGGCCTTTTCCAAGGGTGAGCAACCAGATGTCATGGCCTCCTGCTGTTTTGCCAAGGCTTTTGATTTGTACTTTGTCGGGATATCGATCCTTTAAGGCGTGTGCGCGTCGGGTGATTTGCGCGTGGTTGTTGTAGTCCTGAGCGTATGCCGCCACAGCAAAGCCCACAACAAATGTGAGTAACAAGATTTTTTTCATCTTTGGTCGTTTTAGATGTACGTACAAAGATAAAAAAAACCAAACAGAATGATGTTGCTACGGATTCATCAAATCGGTATTCCGATAGTCGAGTACCTCGTAAATAAACTCCAGAGCCACTTTGGCAGGGCCATCCGGCTGCAATTCAAGCGCTTTTTTGTAGGCGTTGATGGCGTCGCCCCACAACTCCTTTTGACGATACTCCTGCCCCAAATGAATCCAATCGTCGTGTGTCATAACCACTCCCGATTATACCAATCCGGCAAAACCCATAAATGCCAACGACAAGATCCCAGCCGTTACCAAGGCAATGGGAACGCCTTTAAATGCTTTGGGTACATCGGACATGTCTAACTGCTCGCGCAGACCTGCAAAAATCACCAAAGCCAAACCAAAACCGATGGCGTTGGCAACAGCAAAAGCGATGGATTCGGGAAGATTGAGCATATGCGCAGCTCCACCAAAAGAAAATTCCTTGGTAACCACTAAGATCGCTACTCCCACAATGGCACAGTTGGTGGCCATCAACGGAAGAAAGATGCCCAGCGCCCTAAAGAGCGACGGACTGATCTTTTTAAGGATAATCTCTACCAATTGAACTAAGGCGGCAATGATCAGAATAAAACTCACCGTTTGCATAAACTCTATGTGCAACGGAGCCAGCACATAGTAATATAATAACCATGTGATTAACGTAGCCATAGTCATCACAAAGGTGACGGCTCCTGCCATCCCTAAAGCGGTTTCTACTTTATTGGAGGCCCCAAAAAAGGGACACACGCCCAAAAATTGAGCCAGTAAAACGTTGTTTACAAAAACGGCCGATATAATGATGATAATATATTCCATGCGTTACACTTTTTTCTCGGTTAACTTCTTAAAAATCACAATCAGGTATCCCAAAGCAATAAAGGCGCCCGGAGCCAGGACAAAGACCAACATTCCGTCTCCGGAGCTAAACTTATATCCAAATACCGACATATTGCCCAATATCTCCCGTACTGCGCCCAATGCTGTCAGGGCTAAGGTAAAGCCCAAACCAATCCCCAAACCGTCCAAAATCGAATTAAACACCGAATTTTTGGAAGCGAATGCCTCTGCCCGCGCCAACAAAATACAGTTGACCGCAATCAGGGGGATAAAGATCCCCAGCGTCGC